>NZ_CP071249.1:600000-900000 GCF_024499055.1 Turicibacter bilis
TCACAAAAAAACTACCTCTCGATCTGAGAGATAGTTTTCTAAATATTATAAATTAAACTCTTCAACAATAGGAATGATAATAGGTTTGCGTTTCGTTTTATTAAATAATAATTTTCCAACTTTATCACGTAACTCTTGACGTAATCCTTGCCAGTTAACATACTGTTCTGTCACGAATTGACCAATAATGTTACGAACTAATTCATCTAATAATTTATATAATTCTTCATTTCCTTTTTCGTAAACAAATCCTTTACTTACGATTTGTGGTCCCGCTACAATTTCTTTTGTATTTTTATTTAAGTTAGCAATCACAACGATAATTCCGTCATTTGCCATGAGTTGACGATCACGTAAGACAACACTTCCAATGTCACCAACACCTAATCCGTCCACTAATACTTGATCAATTTGAATATGTTCTGTATGGTTCACTAGTTCCCCTTGTTGGAACTCAACGACATCACCATTATCTAATAAAATAATGTTCTCTGAATGATATCCCATTTGCTCTGCTACTTTCGCATGAGCCACTAAATTGCGATATTCCCCAATAACCGGCATAACGTACTGTGGTTTTAATAAATTCATCATTAACTTCAAATCTTCACTACTTGCATGTGACGATGGTAATAGATTTTTATTAATCACACAAACTTGTGCTCCTGTGCGATATAACATATCAATCGTACGTGCCGCTTTAATCTCATTCCCTGGAATTGGCGGTGTCGCTATAATGACTGTATCTGTTTTTTCGATATGAATTAAACGGTCTTGATGTTTAGCCATACGAATTAATGAATTAAATGGCTCATAACGATTACCTGTCGCTAATACGACTAAATTTGATAAGTTATTATCATTTTTCTCATCAATATATAATAAGTTCATTAACATTGATTTTGGAATACGTAAGTATCCTAATTTTACTGCAATATCGACAATACGTTGCATTTTACGTCCAATAATGGCAATCTTACGTTTATATTGAACAGCTAAGTCAATGACTAACTGAATTCGATGTAAATCTGAAGAGTATAATGAACAAATAATACGCCCACTCGCACGAGAGAAAACTTCATCTAACTCATACTGAAGTGAGGTTCCCGTACTTGTATGTCCAGCTTTTTCAGCATTGATACTTTCTGACAATAAGCAAAGAACACCTTCTTTTGAAATTTCTGAAATACGTGCATAATTTGTTTGATAGCGACCCTTTGCACTTTGATCAAACGTAAAATCAGAAGTATAGACAATCACTCCGTCAGTTGTATGAATACAAATCGCTACTGAATCTGGAATACTATGAGTGGTTTTAAAGAAGGTTACTTTAATCTCTCCAAAGAATAATTCATTATTTTCACGGATTTTATAAAGTTTATATTGTTTAAAATCTAGTCCATTCTCCGTTAATGAATCTTCTACTAAAGACATCGTTAAGCGTGTTCCATAGACTGGAACATTAATAATACTCAATAATTGAGGAATAGCGCCAATATGATCTTCATGACCATGTGATAAAAAGACCCCTTGAATGCGAGAAGCGTTCTCTTTTAAATAAGTGAAATCTGGGATGACGGCATCAACCCCTAATAAATCTTCCGTTGGATATTTTAACCCTGCATCTAAAATAAAGATTTTATCATTAACTTCTACTACATATAAGTTTTTCCCATTTTCATCGAGTCCACCTAAAGCAAATACTTTAATTTTTTGTTCTACTACTGATGCCACATTCTTATCGTTGTCAATGATATGAAACAAAATTTCGTTTCACTGGTTACGTCAGTTGACAACGATTCACCTCCTTTAATTTAATTTTTTAACTTAAAAGTTTCTCACTGTAACCTAATTAGTCACAATCTGACTCACTATGTCATTTTCATATCAATGATATAAAAGGTAAGATACCCCTTACTTTTTATCATGAGTTTATAGGTTTCCTTTTTTTGAACGGGTCTTCTCTTCATTAAACTTTGATTTCTCATTCCAAATTGATCGTTTTATTTATTAAATGATACGGATACAAATTTGATTTTAAAAATAAATGAGCATGAGTTAGTGTCAATAAACATAAAATTTATGTTGTCCTATTTATCATTCGACGTCACGCATTATTACATACGTCCTTAATGTTCACTTTCTAAAAAACAATGACGACTAATCTATCAAAACGTTCCTCGTTTTGCAAAACTAAAGCTTAAACTAATCAGGAAAAGATACCATTCAATATGTGTTAATTATCAACTTAAGGATTGTTCTCTTTAACTAACTAAAAAAGATAGAGAACCTAACCTTCATTCGTATAAAAAGGAAAATGTTTATCTTCTACAATCATTATAGTACATCACGTCAGTAACTGACAAGTGTTACCGTCTTTTTTTTAGACAAACTATCGAAAATAAAGTCTATATAGAAACAGAGATGTATTTTAAAATTTAGATTCAATTTTAGTTTGTCAATCGATTCGATACTGGCTTCCCTCGCATTTACCAAGAAAATGTATCCTCTAATGATAGGGCTTTAAATCTTTTCATCATATAAAAAAACATCTGCCATTTAACAGAACAGATGTTTTTTTACAAGTTTATTCATCCAATAGTCCTCTAAGTTCATTAAAAAGTTCTAGAGCTTCGAATTGATCCATCTCAACTAGCGGAAGTCGAAGTCCTCCAACCTCCATTCCAAGTTGATTTAATATCGCCTTAATTGGAATTGGGTTGGTTGTACAGAACAATCCTTTATAAAGAGGTTTTAACTTCTCATTCAAAGCTTCAGCTTCTTCAACTTTACCTTTTTGATAAAGCTGATAAATTTGATTCATTTGTAAACCAGCAACATGTGAAGCAACTGAGATTACGCCATCGCCTCCTAGTTTAATTGTTTCCAAATAATTAGAATCATCCCCACTATAGAGACAGAAGTGATCAGGGGCTTGTTCTTTTAACGCTTTTAATAAGTTTAAATCTCCACTAGAATCTTTAATCCCAACAATATTTTTGATTTCTGCTAATTCTAAAATACTTTCTAACGTTAAGCTAACGCCCGTCCGTGAAGGAATGTTATATAAAAGAATCGGCAAATCAGTTGAATTAGCAATTTCTTTAAAATGTGTCATCAATCCAACCTGATTCGGCTTATTATAATAAGGAGTGACCACCAACACCGCATCTGCACCAATTTCTTCAGCTAATTTCACATTATGAATCGTTGTTTTTGTATTATTCGTTCCTACACCTGCAATAATCGGAACCGTTCCACCCGCAAAATCAACTGCTGTTTCCCAAATTCTTAAGCGCTCAATCGCTGTTAAAGTAGGCGCCTCTCCCGTTGTTCCCGTAATCACTAAACTCGTTGATCCGTGTTTTAATAAATGAATAATCAACTTTCGTAAACTACTAATGTTTAGTTGATTATATTCATCAAATGGGGTTACCATCGCCGTAATAACCGGACCAAAACTTTTCATAACTCTCACATCCTTTACTTAAATTAAATTATAATGTAAAAAGTTTAATGTATCCTCAAGCTTCAAAGCATCGACGTAGAAGGTTAGTTCAACCGGTGTTCTTTGTTGATTCATCCAGCTCACACGAACATAATTTTCACTTTTAATGAATTCTAATTCGTTTTCTTTCAAGTAATGTTCAACTGCTTCTTCATCATGAACTTGTGCATACCAATACGCCCCTTGTTTAATTAATAACTCACAATTAATGGGGCAATTTAGCCCTAAAATTTCATAACGAGTATATCCTGATTTATACGTCAAGCTTAAGGTATTCACCTCCTCATCAACGACATAAGTTCCAATATGATCAGCCGTTGTGGAACGCAAACGTAAATTGACATGATTTTTTTTAGCTAACTCGACGGCTTTTAAATGAATAACTTTTGCTCCTCTTGCAGCAAGCGCAATCAAATTATCATAACTAATTTTCTCTAAGACACGTGCATTTTTCACTAATTTCGGATCAGCGGTCATGACCCCTTCAACATCGGAGTAAATATCAACATAACTCGCCTTTAAGGCACCCCCTAAGGCAACAGCTGACGTGTCACTCCCTCCTCGTCCGAGTGTGGTAATATGCCCTTCTAATGTTGTGCCTAAAAATCCCGGGGCAACTAACACATCATATTCATTAAATAAAGAAACTATTTTACTCGTTTCAATGGTAATAATATTAGCATTACTATAATTATTATCAGTTTTAATCCCTACTTCATCTGGAGCTAAAGAAGTGACGTTTAACCCTTGTTGTTGTAAAAAGTCAGACATCACAATACTCGAAATAATTTCTCCACATGAAAGTAGACGATCATTTTCACGCTTAGACACATGATAAGTCACAAGTTCCTTTAACGTATCAGTGGCGTATGGCTCCCCGCTTCTACCCATTGCTGATACAACAACTACAACTTTGTACCCTGCACTTACCTCACGCCGAATATGCTTAAATGCTTGAAATCTTGTTGCTTGATCCCGTACTGAGGTTCCACCAAATTTCATAACTACAATATCCATTTTAATCACCTAACAATCCATGACGATGCATATAATAAGCAATTTGCACACTATTTAAGGCGGCTCCTTTTAAGATATTATCAGCAACGACCCAAAAATGAACAACATTTTCCTCAAATAAATCTTTTCGAACACGTCCAACAAACACCTCATCTTGATGAGCTAAATACGAAGGCATTGGATATTCTTGATGTAAAATATTATCACGTAAGATGACATCAGGACTTTGCTTAAATACCTCAATAATTTCTTCTCGATCGTTAACTGGTTTTTTCAACTTAACTGTCACTGAGACACTATGACCATACCGAACAGGAACTCGAACACAAGTCGCATTCACTTTTAGCTCATAATCATCTAATATTTTTTGTGTTTCATTGATCATTTTGATTTCTTCTTTCGTATAACCTGATGACAAGAAGACATCAATTTGTGGAATGACATTATGGGCAATTTGATAATAAATTTTATCTGAACGCGTAGGTAAAATCTGTGGCTCATAAGACTCGTCACTTAATTCTTGCTCATACTCATATAAGGCTTTAGCTCCCGCTCCTGAAATCGCTTGATATGTTGAAACATTAACCGATTCAATCCCATAGGCTTCAATTAATGGTTTAAGTGCCACCACTAATTGAATAGTTGAACAATTTGGGTTCGCAATTAATGGCGTATTTTTGGATAAGACATGAGCATTTACTTCAGGAACGACTAATGGAATCGTTGGATCCATACGGAAAGCACTCGTATTATCAATGACAACTGCACCTTTTGACACGGCAATTGGAGCATACTTTAATGATACACTCCCACCCGCACTAAAAAACGCTAAATCAATGCCTTCGAATGAATCTTCTGATAACTCCTCAATGACAATTGGTTCCTTTTTAAACAAGAGAGTTTTTCCTGCCGATCGTTTGGAGGCGAGTAAACGTAAGGAAGAGACTGGAATAGGATAACGCTCTAGTGTTTCAATCATACTTCTGCCAACCTCACCACTTGCCCCAACGATTGCGACCGCATATCCATGTTGATTCATCACAATCTCCCCTTTTTTTCATTTAAGGCGATGTAATCTCTCACAAAGCGAAACAAATAATAAGCAGCTGTTTTTGGAGCGACAATACTAGGTAATGAACCAGCTAATTCTGATTGAATCCCTAATTGTTTCGCATAGTCAAAATCAACACCACCTGGTTTACTACTCACATCCATGATGTAACAATCTTTTCTCACATGGTTCAAGGCTTTTTCATCAAGTACCATCGCAGGTACAGTATTTACAATCACATCATAATGATGTAAATCTTCAACCATCAAGTCAATATGAATCGGATGCAATCCCATTTCAAATAATCGGGCTTCATCTTTTTTCTTTCTGAAGGTTACACTCACATATGCACCTAACGCTTTTAAATCTCTTGCAATCGTTAATGAAGTTCGACCTGATCCAATCACTAAAATCTCTGCTTGATGAATTGTAATATCTGTATTTTTAATGATGTTATAAATCACTCCTTCCGCTGTAGGAATAGAGTTATAAATTGCGACTTCATCATAATCAAAAATAACTTCACATTTTCTTGGAACAGACTTTAACAATGCCATTAATTTAGGATATCGAATCGGCGTAAAAATCACACAATCTTCTGGTAAACTTAATAAAACTTCTTCTGTTAAACGTAAATGAGTATTTGCAATTTGTCCACTTTCACTAATTCCACCAAAAGGCAAAATAAAATAATGCGTTTCCTTTAAAATATGAAAATCAAAGCTCACTGAATCACGATAATACTGAACAAGATCTAACCCACTATCACGGATGTACTCAGACAAATAATTCATCCGCTTATCATTGTTTATGATCAATATCATAATAACCACCTACCTCCTATCTACTTACGTAGTATTTTATGAAAACGAGAAAGGTCTGGTGACATATATCGATGTGATACTTCGGCAATAAAAAAAGCAACTCTTCATTTAAAAAGAGTTGCTTTTAATTTTAATTAACTACATTCTGGCCTAGTTCCTTGAACTATTTCATCAACAGTTTTAAATTGATATCCTTTTTCTTTTAATTGATTAATCATTGGTTCTAGTGCAATGACTGTTTCTGGTTTAGGATGCATTAAAATGAGAGCACCCGGCTCTAATTTTTTCATCACCCGACTAATCAGAACATCAGCACTTCCTCCCATCCAATCGATCGTATCTGCTGTCCACATAATTGAATACATTCCTTGATCATACGCAGCTTTTAACGTTCGATCATTAAACTCTCCAGCTGGAGGGGCAAAATAAATAATAGGTTCATTAATAATTGAACTTAAAACATCATTCGTCTTTTTAATTTCCTCAACGTATTGATCATAAGTAAATCCACCCCAACGTGAAGGATGCGAGTAAGAGTGGTTACCGATCAGATGACCATCATTATAAAGTTTTAACACTTGATTCTTATGATTTTCTGCATAACGACCTTCAAAGAAAAATGTGGCACGTACTCCCAAACGATCTAAAATCGTCATCATTTTATCCAACTCTTCTTCTCCCCAAGCCACATTAATGAGTAAAGAGACGTACTGACCTTCTTCATTTCCTTTATAGATAGGTCTTTCACGGAATTGTTCAGGATCTTGTTTATAATCAATTTTCTTACAAACAATGAGTGAAGGATCAAACTCTCCATTTAACAACATCTTATTATAAGACAACTCATAATCAACTTCAGCACCTACTAGACCAGGAACAAAATCCCAAACACTATCTATTCTCGGTTCAACAGCTTCAAATCGATGAGTTTCCATATACTCAACTAGCTTCAAATGAATTTCATCATTCATATTTGAAACTGAATAGGCTTTATGATAAAAATTAACACCGATTAACAGTGTGACATAAGCAACAATCCCTAAGACTGCTCCTATCTTTTGCTTCACAGCTTTCACCTCTAGTCATACGATTTAATCTTTAACAGTGTGCCACGATTACTATCAGTTTATTCATTTTTTACTCAAATTTATCATTTGACTTTAATGTTTGATGACATAAATCTAATAAATTGTAAAAAAATGCTATTTTAAGCTAGAGGAGTCATGACCAAAGATTGAATACCTTATCTCTCATTTATTAAAAAACTAAATCATCCTCTCTTCAAATATTATTATTAAAATGCCCCTATGGATCAGTAGCAGTCCCTGTCTAACAGGAGAGCACAACCTTCATAATCCTCCTTATCCTATTAACATCAACTCTTTTGAATCTATCTATTTTATGATACAAAAATTTGTTAAAATAAATCCAAAATAAAAACTCGCCAATGGCGAGTTTTTATTATTCTGCTTGTTGCTCCGCTTGTACTTTCATCGCTTCTTTGCGTGATAAATTCACACGTCCACGATCATCAATTTCTGTTACTTTAACATAAATTTGATCCCCAACATTCACAACATCTTCTGTTTTAGCTACACGTTCTTCTGCTAATTGAGAAATATGTACTAATCCATCTTGTCCAGGGAAGATTTCAACAAAGGCACCGAATTTTTCAATACGAACAACTTTACCTAAATAAATCTTACCGACTTCTACCTCACGAACGATATCCTCAATCATCGCAACCGCTTGATTAATATTTTCTGTGTTGTCATGTAAGATATAAACTGTTCCATCTTGTTCAATATCGATTTTAACCCCTGTTTTATCAATGATTTCATTGATTTGTTTTCCACCAGGTCCAATCACATCACGGATTTTATCCACTTTAATTGTCATCACTTTAATTTTTGGAGCGTAAGCTGATAAATCGTCACGAGTTTCAGCAATTGTTCCTAACATATGATTTAAGATTTGCATACGTCCAACTTTAGCTTGTTGAAGGGCCTCTTCTAAAATCTCACGGCTTAACCCTTCAATTTTGATATCCATTTGTAAAGCAGTAACCCCTTGCGCTGTTCCCGCTACTTTGAAGTCCATATCTCCTAAATGATCTTCCATCCCTTGGATATCAGTTAAAACTGTATAATTTTCACCTTTTTTAACAAGCCCCATGGCAATCCCTGCAACTGGTGCTTTAATTGGAACTCCAGCCGCCATTAATGCCATCGTAGATGCACAAATTGAAGCTTGAGACGTTGAACCATTTGATTCTAAAACCTCAGATACTAAACGCACTGTATATGGGAATTCTTTTTCAGATGGCATTACTTGTTTTAACGCACGCTCTCCTAAAGCCCCATGACCAACTTCACGACGACCTGGTGCTCCATAACGTCCCGTTTCTCCAACTGAGAATGGAGGGAAGTTATAGTGGTGCATGAAGCGTTTTGTTTCTTCAACTTCAAGTCCATCTAACATTTGGTGCTCATTTAAAGCGCCTAATGTACAAATTGATAAGGCTTGTGTTTGTCCACGTGTGAATAACGCTGATCCATGTGTACGAGGTAATAAATCGACACGAGATGATAATGGACGAATCTCATCAATTTTACGACCATCCGGACGTACTTTTTCATCTGTGATTAAACGGCGTACTTCTTCTTTAACGATTTTATTTAAAACTTCTTTAACTTGTTTTAATTCTTTTTCAGTGACCTCTTCTGCCTCAAACACTTCTAACACACGTTTCTTTACCGCATCAATTGCTTCTTGACGTGCATGTTTTTCAACTACTTGAATAGCCGCTAACATATCTGCTTCTGCCATTTCACGTACACGTGCATTAATGTCTGCATCGATTTCATATAAGTTTAATTCCATTTTTTCCTTTCCAATTTCAGCAACAATTTGCTCTTGGAAGGCAATAATTTGTTTGATAGCATCATGACCGAACATGATAGCTTCTAACATCACTTCTTCTGGAACTTCTTTTGCTCCAGCTTCAACCATGTTGACTGCATCTTTTGTTCCAGCTACTGTTAAATCGATATCTGAATTTTCTAATTGCTCAACCGTTGGATTTAACACGAATTCTCCATTGACACGACCTACAATGACCCCAGCAATTGGTCCTTCAAACGGAATATCTGAAATAGATAAAGATAATGATGATCCAATCATCGCTGATACTTCTGGTGAGTTATTATGATCCACACTCATGACATAGTTGATGACTTGTACATCATTACGGAATCCATCAGGGAATAATGGACGAATAGGACGGTCAATTAAACGACCTGCTAAAATCGCATGTTCACTTGGACGCCCCTCACGTTTAATAAATCCACCAGGTACTTTACCTACGGCATAAAGACGTTCTTCATATCCAATTGTTAATGGGAAAAAATCTATATCTTTAGGTTCTTTTGAAGCAACACATGTTGATAAAACAACTGTATCACCATAACGTACTAAAACCGAAGCATTCGCTTGCTTTGCTAACTCACCAATCTCAAAAGTTAATGGACGGCCAGCTAACTCAAACGAATAAACGTGTTTATCTGACATATATATTACTCCTTCATTTTCTACATTTATATTTATTCTTTTCTATCATACCATAAGCAAATAATTTAAAGAAATAATTTTTTTCATATTCATACCTAATTTGGCAACTTCACTAAAATTTTGCTTAAAAATAACCTTTTTCTTTATTTTATCACCTGACATCCTTATTATAAGCACTCTCAACAAGAATTATCAGCCTTCATCTGAAAGAGCAATCGAGTAGGAGATAATTAATTAATTTAATCATCGTCCTCTCACACCACCGTACGTACGGTTCCGTATACGGCGGTTCTATTTTATCTCTAAATATGAACAGTTTGATAGTGGTCTAGTAGTGATACTAGACCTCTTCTTTTTAGTCTTTCATTCGTGATGGTTCGACATAAAATAAATGAGCGAGCGACTCTCGCATATCCTTTTCGGGTATTTGCCCATTCCCACGCCTTATCCTTATCGATTCCCAACCTCATTAAACTTCTATATTTGGTTTGAACCTTCTTCCATTGTTTCCATATACACATTCTTAATCGGAATCGAATATTTTTATCTAGATTTCCACATACCGTCCTCATCTTAGCGATTTTAAAATAATTCACCCATCCGATGATTAACTGCTTTAGTTTCTTCAGTCGATAGTCAAAACTCACACTCCAACTTCGTCGGGTGAGTCTTTTTAATTTCTCTTTCACTCTCATGATCGATATCTGGTGAGGTTTAGCTTTGAACTGATAGGCATTTTTATCCCAAAAGAAACCGAATCCTAGAAATTTAATTCCACTTGGTCGCTCAACCTTACTTTTTGTCACATTGACTTTAAGACCTAGCGTTTCTTCAAGGTATTTCGTCATGCTTTTCATCACTCGCTTCGCTGCCTTCTCACTTTTCACTAGAATTAAACAATCATCTGCGTATCGGACAAAATTTAACCCTCTTGCTTCTAGCTCTTGGTCAAGTTCATTTAACATGATATTGCTCAGTAATGGGGATAGATTGCCTCCTTGTGGGGTTCCAATCACCGATTCTTTATATTCATCATCCATCATGACTCCACTGACTAAGAATTTTCGGATGAGTGAAATGACATCTCCGTCCTTAATCGTATTTGATATCAACCTCATTAACTTATCATGGTTGACTTTATCAAAGAACTTTTCTAAATCGATATCAACAATCCATGTATACCCATCATTCATGAATTCTAGACTTTTAATAATCGCCATTTCTGCACATCGTCCCGGTCTAAATCCATAGCTGTTTTCATGAAACTTTTCTTCATAGATAGGGGTGAGAACTTGAGCCATCGCTTGTTGAATGAATCGGTCAACCACGGTTGGGACACCTAAATTTCGCACACCCCCATCTGCCTTGGGAATCTCGATTCGTTTCACCGGTTTAGGTTGATACGAACGCGTACGAATTTGGTCCTTTATCTCTTCACCATTTTCTTTTAAATAGTGTCCCAATTCATTAATCGTCATCCCATCCACTCCTGCCGCACCTTTATTACGCTTAACTTGTAAATAAGCTTGGTTTAGATTATTTGGGTGTAGGATTTGTTTTAATAAATTCTCTGTGTTCATATTTGTTACCTCCATGAGTTTCGTAACCTTCCATCCATCGTATCTATTTTTTTTTTTTTTTAGATATGTGTCTTATCACCTAATGGTTAATTAGGAAGGTGCAAGTATCATTTCTTTAACGGATAAAATAGTTCGGTCCTTCGCTCCTTTTAGTTTTCACTAACTCTCTTCACTACTACGACCTCGGCTGACTTCTTATATTCCATGTTTACCTCACGGTCAACCTTTGGGATAGAATATAAGACCTCCCCGGGTAAGGTGTATTATCTTCCCTTCCATCTATCTGCCACATTTACAACATACATTTTTTTTTTCTGTGTAGCTATTGGACTTTAACTTGTTATGCAGTCTTATCCTTGTATCCTGCCTGATGTGATTCCTGTTCGTCAGACCAGAAGTTTGCCCACGGACTTCCTTCAGATTCCTCCTCGCAGAGGACACCCTTGTCTTAGGCTATGTACTTTCCGCTACTTGGACGTACTCGGGACTTTAACCCGTTAGATAATACCCATGCCGGGCGCACATAAAAAAAAGAACCTTCAAATGAAGGTTCTTTTTAATTAGCGACGTAATCCTAAACGCTCGATTAATGAAGCATAACGGTTGATATCTTTGTTACGTAAGTAAGTTAATAAGTTACGACGTTTACCAACCATGCGTAATAATCCACGGCGTGAATGATGGTCATGTTTGTGTTGTTTTAAGTGATCGTTTAAACGATTGATTTCAGCAGTTAAAACTGCAACTTGTACTTCTGGAGAACCTGTATCTCCTTCGTGTACTGCATAAGCTTTGATGATTTCTTGTTTTTCTACTTTAGAAATAGCCATTACTATTACCTCCTATAATTCTGATAAATACGCCTCAATCCAAGCCAATCGCTGGAGGAGCTAAAAGCATAGAATAAGGACATGTTTAATTGTATCATACTTTTTAATTAATTCAAGTTTAATTTAAAATAACTTCTGACATATTGATGATCAGCCTCTAATTGCTTCATCAGTTCTGCAATGGAACCAAAACGCTTTTCCTCTCGTAAATACTCACAAAAATCAAGCGTCATCTCTTTGCCATAAATATCCTCACTAAAATCTAGAATATACGTTTCAATTGAAACTTGATCATTAAAGTTAAACGTTGGATTATGACCAATATTACACATTCCCACATAACGTTGTCCTTCAATTTCAACCTCAACTGCATAAACACCTTTTTTAGGAATCACATAGTCTTCACTTAACTGAAGATTAGCCGTTGGAAAACCAATTTGACGCCCTCGTTGTTGACCGCTCACAACCATTCCGTGGATACGATACGGTCGACCCAGCATTTGTGTCACTTTTTTAATATTTCCATCTGCTAAATAACGCTTAATTTCAGTGGCTCCTATTTTCTCTTGTTCTAATTCATATTTAGGGGTGATATTTAAGCTAAATCGATCTGAGTAACCTCCCAATAATTCCACCTCACCTTCCCCCATTCGTCCGAATCGGAAATCAAATCCTGTTGAGACATGTGCTACCCCATACTGAATGAGATAACGTTCAACGAAATCAATCGCTCTCATATTTGCTAACGTTTCATTAAATGGTAAAATAATCAATTCATCCACACCTAATTCAGTTAAGCGGCTTACTTTTTCTTGATAAGGTGTTAATAAACGTTCGCTGTCTAATTTCTTTAAAAAGATATTCGGACTGGGAGAAAAGGTCATCACGGCACTTCGCATTTGATGAGCCTTCGCATAATCTACTACTTCTTTAATCACCGCTTGATGCCCAAGATGTAGCCCATCAAAGTAACCTAAGGCGACAGCAATCGGTTGATCCAATTTTTTACTTAAATTTAAATGTATAACTTCCATCTCAATCACTTCCTAAAAGAAGCCCCTCATTGATCGATAGACATCATTAGTTGGGTGCTTTTCATATACTGCTAAACATTGTCCACTTTGACTATAAAGTGCCACTGGAGACACTGTGACATGATTAACTTGTTTCGGATATAATTGTACGCCATTTCGTACTAGTTTTTCAACCCAAGAATCGACCACAACCGATGGGAAATCTGCCATTGCCTGTTCTAATGTCAACAAAGTTAATGTATTCGATTCAGCCTTTTCTTTGAAAGCCTCTAAACTTAAGCAATCAGAAATATTAAAAACACCTGAAGCAATACGCCTTAAATGAGACATATGTGCTGGATATCCAAGCTTTTCTCCAATCGTTACAGCTACGGTGCGAACGAATAATCCCTTACTTCCTTTGACACGGAAACTAAATTTAACTAATCCATCTTCACTTTGATGAACGTTGCCTAATAGTTCTAATTCATAAATCGTGACCTCACGACGTGGACGCTCAACTTCAAGTCCAGCACGTGCGTATTCGTATAGCTTTTTACCATTAACCTTAACTGCTGAATACATCGGTGGGACTTGAATACTACTTCCGAGCATACTTTTTAAAACTGCTTCCACTTCTTCCTTCGTTATCGTACGGTCGACTCGTTTTTCTTCAACTAATTCACCATCAGCATCTTCAGTGGTCGTTGAAAAACCGATTGTAACTTCACCTAAATATTCTTTTTCATTTGCTGTTAAAAACTGCGAAATCTTCGTGGCACGTCCGACACAAATCGGTAAAACACCTGTTACACTTGGATCAAGCGTTCCGGTATGCCCAACCTTTTTCGTTTTCAACACTTTACGGACAATATTGACACAATCATGCGATGTCATTCCTGCCGGCTTATCTAGTAACAATACCCCGTCCATAATTCACCTCATCACTTTCTTTTAAATCGATAATAAAAATTGTTCAAACACATCATTTGCCATGAGCAAACCTTGACGCGTTAAACGAATTTGATTTCCAACGCGCTCTAAATCATGAGCTTGAATTAATTTTTCCAACGCTTCTTGATAAATTGCTTCTACGTTCACACTATATTTTTTTGAAATCTGTTCTAGATTAATTCCTTCCATGAGGCGTAAACCTAAAAACATTTCTTCTTCAATTTTTTCTTCTTTCGATAAAACACTTGACTCAATCACAGGTAATTCTTGTTTTTTCAATGACTCAATATATGTATTAATAGAGCGTGTATTTTGATAGCGGGTCCCCTCTACATAACCATGCGCACCGAGTCCCGTCCCAATATACTCTTCATTTTTCCAATACCATTGATTATGAAGACTTGGAATTGATTTTGCAAAATTACTAATTTCATAGTGATGGTAGCCATGTTGAGCCAACATCTCTATAACGATTTCATACATGTTTGCTTCAATTTCATTATCTGTTAATTTTAACTGATCTTTCATATAAGCTAAATACAACTGCGTATGCTCCTCAACAATTAAAGAATACGCTGAAATATGTTCCACATCAAGAGCAATTGCCTTCTTTAAATCTTCTTTTAACTGTTCAATGGTCTGTCCAGGAATGGCATAAATCAAATCTAAATTAATATTATACATTCCATGAGCCTTTAATGTCGCAACCGCTTGTTCTACATGTTGACTCCCATGTTGGCGGCCAATTCGTTTCAGCAGTGTTTCATGAAAGGTTTGAACGCCCAAACTGAAGCGGGAAATTTGTTGTGAAAGTAAGTATTCCACCTTTTCTTCCGTTAAGTTCTCTGGATTGGCTTCAATACTAAATTCGACGATTTGTTCCATTTTAATCGCTTCATGTAAATAGTCAAATAACGGCTGAATTTGCTCGACGCTTAAAGCTGTGGGCGTTCCTCCTCCGATATAAATCGATTGAAGCTCGTCAAATCCGACCTGTTGCTCATAATACTTTAGCTCTTGTAGGAGTGCTTGAATGTATTCCTCATGACGTTGTCCCTTCGTGATTAACTTAGGAAAATCACAATACGTACAAATATGATCACAAAATGGAATATGTATATATAATCCTTTCGCCATATGACACCTCTATAGACGTTCAATGACATTTAAATTTAAGCGTTTCGCCATGTCACGGGCCATTTGCATATACTCATCATTTAGATAAGCCGGATTATGACAATCTGAATTAACAATCACTTTTACGGTTGGGAATTCATTCGCAATAATTGACCAGAATTTTTCAGATGGATACGGATAACGAACCCCATCTTGATACGTTTGCTTCCCACGCCTTAATCCATTAGCGTTCACTTCTAAAATGACATCATTATCTAATGCCGCTTGTGCAATTTGGCGTGTGGCTGCTTCACAAGCCTCATCCCAACGTGGATAAAGAGTCATAAAAACGTCAGGATGTGCTAAAATTGCAAATAACTTTGTTGCCAGTGCCTCTTCAATACACGATGCATACACGTTTAATTGTTCAGGTTTTGTGAAATGGAAGGCATCTTTGAATTTACCATCAATTTCAATATAGTGTTGCGCTAAAATTAAATAATCGGTTTGTTGTTTTAATTCCGTCATATAATCATGAAGGTGTGGAAAATATTCACACTCTAAGGCTTTTAAAACTTTAATTTGTGGATATTTTTTCTGAGCTTGTTCAATATCTTTAAAATATGTTGCTAACTCAGAGTAATCCATACGACGTGTTCCCATCTGAGGGAAATTTTGATGTGGCGTGTGACAACTCATTCCAATTTCAGCGTAATTATGCTTAACTGCTTCTTTAACATAAGCCTCAACATCACCTTTGGCATGTTTACAACGATCATGATGCGTATGATAATTCGTTAATAACATATTTCTCACCTCTTTATTATGATTCTTTTTTAGTTTATCTTAAACATTCCAAACAATAAATGAACTTGCTTAGTTTTTACTCCCTATTAATAGAAAAAGAGAGGTCTTTGCCCTCTCTTAATCTTCGTCCATTGATAATACAGCCATGAATGCCTCTTGTGGAACCTCAACTGATCCAACAGACTTCATACGTTTCTTACCTTCTTTTTGTTTTTCAAGTAATTTACGTTTACGTGAAATGTCTCCTCCGTAACATTTAGCTAAGACGTTTTTACGTAAGGCCTTAATCGTTGAACGGGCGATGATTTTCCCACCAATCGCAGCTTGAATTGGAACCTCGAACTGTTGTCTTGGGATAATTTCTTTTAACTTTTCAGTGATCACTTTACCACGTGAATAGGCAAAATCTTTATGAACAATTAAACTTAACGCATCGACAATTTCACCATTTAATAAGATATCCATCTTCACAAGTTTTGATGGCTTGTATCCAATTAACTCATAATCAAATGATGCATATCCTTTTGTTGATGATTTTAATTGGTCAAAGAAGTCATAAACGATTTCTCCAAGTGGAATTTCATAGTTAACATGAACACGTGTTTCATCTAAATATTGCATATCGATGAAGACACCACGTTTTTTCTGACATAATTCCATGATAGCTCCAACATAATCATTTGGTGTCATGATTGATGCCTTAACATAAGGTTCTTCAATTGATTTGATGGTCTGTGGTTCAGGCATTTGTGATGGGTTATCGACAATTAACTGCGTTCCGTCTGTTAAGTAAACATGATAGATTACCGACGGTGCTGTTGCGATTAAGTCAATGTTAAACTCACGTTCAATACGTTCTTGAATCACATCCATGTGTAATAATCCTAAGAATCCAGTACGGAATCCGAATCCTAAGGCTTGTGATGTTTCAGGCTCGAATTGTAATGATGAGTCATTTAAAACTAATTTTTCTAATGCATCACGTAAATCGTTATAACGAGCAGCATCAATCGGATATAATCCACAGAAAACCATTGGGTTTAATTTACGGTACCCTGGTAATGGTTCTTCCGCTGGATTATCTACTGATGTAATCGTATCCCCCACGCGAACCGTCTTCACATCTTTAATTGACGCTGTCACGAATCCTACATCACCAACACTTAAATAGTCGACTACTTTTTCATGTGGTGTGTGAACTCCAACTTCAACGACTTCGTATTCAGCACCTGTTGCCATCATACGAATGATTTGACCTTTTTTCATCGTTCCATTTACCACACGGATTGAAGCAATAATTCCACGATATTGATCATAAACTGAGTCGAAAATTAAGGCCTGAAGTGGTGCATCAGGATCTCCTGTTGGTGCTGGGACTTTTTCAACAACTTGTTCTAAAATTTCTTCAATTCCGATTCCCGCTTTAGCAGAAGCTAACACAGCATCATCAGCTGGTAATCCGATGATATCTTCTACTTCTTGCTTCACACGATCTGGATCGGCACTTGGTAAATCAATTTTATTGACTAAAGGTAAAATTTCTAAATCATTATCTAAGGCTAAATAAACATTCGCTAAGGTTTGGGCTTCAATTCCCTGTGCCGCATCGACCACTAATACGGCTCCTTCACAAGCAGCTAGTGAACGTGATACCTCATACGTAAAATCGACGTGTCCTGGGGTATCAATTAAATGTAAAATATACTCATTTCCATCTTTAGCTTTATATGTCAACTGCACGGCATTTAACTTAATCGTAATTCCGCGCTCACGCTCAAGTTCCATTGAGTCTAACAGCTGATTTTTCATCTCACGTTTTTCCAACGCATTCGTTCGCTCTAAGATACGATCCGAAAGTGTTGTTTTCCCATGATCGATGTGGGCTATAATTGAAAAGTTGCGAATTCGTTTTTGTCGCTCTTTGATTTGTTCGCTATTAATCGCACTCACAAAGCTCACTCCATTTCGGTAAAATAATATCCACTCTATTTTACTTTAAATTTACTTATCTCACAAGAAAAATTTGTGGAATCTCTTGTTTTTATCATGATTTAGCCATTTTTATGACCTCTTTATTTTGGAGATAAGAAGCCATACAAAAAGACTATTGCCCCAAATACTCACTCGGTCAATAGTCTTATGTTATCCCATTTTTTATATTAAATGAAATTCAACTCTTATTCACTGATTAGTTGATCAAAAAATCTAACCACTGTACGCAAAACCTCACGCACAATGGTTTTTAATACATCTGCGATGTCTTGTCCTAATTTAGAGATATTATTGTGACTAACCCCACTCACTTTGTTTAATGCGGATGTCGTAGGTGAAGGTTGACTTGAAGTTTGAGTAATGGGTTTACTACTGTTCATTTGGCTGGTTTGCACGGTCTGACTATAGGGAATAAACGTATTTTCTTCGTCTTTTAAACTCGCTTCGTATTGCTCAATTTGTTCATTTAAAAATGTTGAGGCTTGCGCTGTCGATTGAATTTTCAAGTCTTCAACGTGAAGACTATACGACATCCCTAGCATAAAACAAGAAATGGCTATGATGATTAGCCCCCCTTTTTTCATAAGCACTCCCCCATCATTCATGCGCTTTAATATACGTTGTTAAAACATCTGCCACTGCCTGGGCTGAATTAGTGACTTCTTCATAAGTGTTATAATCACTTCCCACCTCAATTAAAATCATCGTCGTGGCAAAATCTTGATTATAAACGCCGTTATAGCCAACCCCGCCGTTTTCACGAATCCCTCGCGATAATCCAGGATACTTTTCGCTCAATAAGGCTTCCAACTCTTGAATAATTTTTTGATTTTCTTTATATCGCTCATTATCAGTTCCTAACACAAACATCACTTTGGCATACGGTTTCCCATCAATCGTTGTCACAGATTTCTCATAACTAATCGAATCCCGATGAAAGTCAATAAAATAGCGTAATGTCTCATGTTGACTCGCCGTATCCTCTAAATACATTCGTGATGCCTTATAAGATAATGAATAATGCCACTTATTTTTACTCACAACCTCTGCCGCTGAACGAGATTCAACTAATGTATTTATATTTTGACTTTGTAACTGCTCAGCTACCATGTAAGATAAATCAACCACACTAACTGGCCGACCTAACTGCTCATTCACAGCTCCACCTTCATATAGTTCACCGTCATGAGAATTAAAGATATAAACCAACGGATCGGTTGTGATTACTTCTTGCATCGGTTCGACATCTAACTCCTCACTAACATATGTATATTTATAATCTTGTGGTGGCGTTGCTGCTGTTGCACTTTGACTCGGTGCCTTCATATTAATAAAAGCAAACCCATCATTGATAAAGGAGCAAAGTTGATTCAAGTCCAGTGAAGTCATGATTTCTGCAAAGTATTTTTGTAAATTCATCACCACATCCACAATATCTCCCGCGGTTGAAAAATCAAAAATACTTGATAAAATTGTTTCTTGTTTCACATGTTTATCGTAAGCTTCTTTTTGATTAACATATAGCAACTGAAAAAACTGCGTGAAGCAAAGTGTGAGAACAAATCCCAGTATGATGATATAGGGTGTTAATTTATTCAGCTTTTTCTTCCATTTTTTTCTCCTTAAACGTTGTTTTCGATTCAATCTCCCCCGCCCCCTGACTGTTGTATTTCATCGAAAGATGCTTACCTTTCGCGTAACATTTACCTCTTTAAAACATATACGTTATTATACAAAATCAGTGGTGTTAATTATTGTTGTTTTATGGTCAAGAATTAGCTAAATTGTACATTTGGATGTAAGGCTCGATTGAGACCATTGGAAATTAATGTCGCTAAATCCTCCATTTCTGTATCGATTTCTTTTGGGGTCACGATTAGATTATAACCATTTGGTGTTAAGACCTCAGAAATCAATTGGCGCTTCTCTTCTTCTTCTAAGTTTCCGACTTGCCCCATAAATTGCTCACGAAGTTCTGGAGACGGTAAATCTTCATCGGTATATATTTGACGTGCACTTGAAAATGGCACGAGTTTTTTATAAGAGCGCGACTCCTCTTTTAACGATTTCCCAATATGTTTAAGAAGAAAATCGATCGTATCACTCGTAATCGAAACCGCATCGACAACAGTTGGAACCCCGATTGCAAAAACAGGGATACCTAGCGATTCCTCATCAACTGCCTTACGTTTATTTCCGACCCCGCTACCTGGTGCAATTCCTGTATCAGTCATTTGAATCATTTTATTGACACGAGTAATCGAACGCGAAGCTAAAGCATCCACAACGACTAAGAAATCTGGCTTCACTTTTTTGACCAGTGATTCAATCACATCATATGTTTCGATTCCAGTCATCCCCATCACACCTGGTGCTAATGCACTGACTTCACGATAACTTCGATCCACTTCATTTGGACGAAGCTCATATAAATGACGCGTCACAATGACTTCATCAACGACCATTGGTCCTAATGCATCAGGCGTCACATGATCATTTCCGAGTCCAATCACTAAACAAGTATCTGTTTCTTTAATGTCTCGATGTTTTAATAGCTTCGATAATTGCTCTGCAAAGACTTCCATCGCCACCGTTAACTGATCATGTTCATGAGTAATGATAGAAGACGTATCGAGTGTCATATAACGACCTGCCTTTTTTCCCACACGTTCAACTGCTTCAGGTGCTACATCAATGCAAGTCACTTTTAATCCTTTAATATTATCTTCTTCGTATTTCACCCCTTCTTGAGACGCCTCATTCACTTGCCCGACCATTTGTTCAACGGCTTCTAACGCTAAATCTGAACGACATTGCCACTTTTTCATTTCCTGTTCATTCATAATAATCACCTCAAAAATAGTGTGAGCTAGTTTTAGTTATTTCATGAAAATTTATTCAAAATTTATTCTCAAATTAAAAAAAGACAATTTAAGCTCGTCTTTTATTCTTGTTGTATCACTTGTTTTCTTTTTAACACGCCAGGGTCCCATTCAATCATTAAGACAGCTAAGACACTGAAAATTCCACCGATACAAAGCTTGACTGTCACAGGATCGCCTAAAATAAGAACAGATAAAATGGCTCCAAATAATGATTCAAATGATAAAATCAATCCTACTTTTGCTTCAGATGTGTGACGTTGCGCGATCGATTGAATCAAGAAAGCAAACAGCGTACTCAATAACCCTAAATACAAAACGGCGATTCCACTACGAAATGAGACCTCGACCCAGGGCATCCTCAATGACCAAATGAACGATAAAACAGCAACAGTTACCATCTGTATTGTATTAAAACAATACGGATTACAACGCGGACTAAATAAGCCGGTGATCACAATTTGAACAGCAAAACCAATTGCACAAATTAAGGTCAAAATATCCCCTATGTTCATGGAAAAATCTTTTTCAAGAGATAAAAAACTAACGCCTAACACCATGAGTAAAATCCCAGTCCATTGTGTAACTGTTAAACGACGTTTAAAAAAGATAACTCCAAGTAGCGGGACAAGTAAGACATAAGTAGATGTAATAAAGGCATTTTTTGAAGCTGTCGTATACTGCATGCCAATTGTTTGAAACGAAAAGCCAATGAATAAAAAGATTCCGGCTAAGACTCCCCCTATCACGTCAATTTTTTTAATAGATTTTAACACTTTAAAGAAAATCATCACCATTCCTACGGCTGCAACGATAAATCTCAAAGCAGTTAACTGTGCTGGCCCCATCCCACTCTCTATCGCTAATCCAACAGCGGGAAAGCCCCCTCCCCAAATGATAGCAACGACTAACAATAATCCATCTGCTATTTTTGAATTCATTGATTTCTCCCCCTTTAATTGCCTCTCTTATTCATTTATGCACATCTAACACAAAAAAGGACATTCTCATATTGAGAACGTCCTTTTTAAATAGGATTTAATTATTTGATTGCTTTTAAAACGTCACATAAGAAATTATAGACGCGTTCAGTTGATGGAATCGATAATGATTCTTTTGGTGTATGTGCACCTGTGATATCTGGTCCGATTGAAATCATATCAATTTTTCCAAGTTTTTGAGATAAGAATCCACATTCAAGTCCTGCATGAATTGCCGAAACTTCTAATTCTTTTCCAAACATTTCTTGATAAACGTCTTTCATAATCTCACGAACTTTTGATTCCGTTTCAAATTCCCATTCTGGATAGTCCGCAATTAACTCCATCGTTGCCCCTGTTAAATTAGCAATGGCTTGAATACGATGGTTAATTTCACGTTTTAAAGAACTTACTGAGCTTCGGATGGCACTATTGAATTCAATTTCGTTTTCATCCATCTCAACAACTCCAATATTACTTGAACTTTCAACTAATCCTGGAATGTTAGCACTCATCGTTTGTGGTCCATAAGGGATTAACTGTAAGATATACATTAAATTTTGAGCTGTTTCTTTTGTAAAGACTTTTGTTACCGTGTCTTTTTTCGTTGTAACCACTGAGATTCCTGGATCGGCTGTTTCAAACTCAGCACGAACCATGATTTCAAAGTCTTTCACTTTTGATTCCAATGCCTCTGACTGTTCTTGTGCAAGCGTGATATTTAAGATGGCACGCTTAGAAATGGCATTCATTTTTTCTCCACCAGCAATTGATGAAACTGACACATTTAAATCTTGAATGTAGTGTAATAAACGTCCCATTAATTTATTCGCATTGGCACGGCATTTATTAATTTCAATTCCAGAGTGCCCACCTTTTAATCCACTGATCACAATTTCATAAGAAGTTAATCCGGCTGCATCCACTTCTGTCCACTCGATTGGTAATTTTAATGAGTTACGCACTCCACCGGCACATGAAGCTAAAGCCACACCCTCTTCTTCTGAGTCAATGTTAATTAAAATGTCACCTGGAACATTAGCAGGATCTAAGGCCATTACACCATCCATCCCTGTTTCTTCTTCAGTTGTGACTAATACCGTTAAGGCAGGATGCTCTAACGTCTCATCCGCTAAAATAGCTAAAGACATGGCTACTGCGATTCCGTTATCGGCTCCTAATGTTGTTCCCTTTGTACGTAACCAATCACCATCTACATAAATAGGTAATGCATCTGTTTCAAAGTTAAAATCTAATTCGTCATCTTTCACACAAACCATGTCCATATGTCCTTGTAAAATGACACGTGGAGCGTCTTCATAACCTGGCGTCGCTGGTTTTGTGATGATCACATTTTTACATGGTTCTTGAACATAGTCTAAATTATGTTCTTTTGCAAAGTTTACTAAATATTCACTAATCGCAGCCTCATTTCCTGATTCGCGTGGAATTTTTGTCATTTGTTCAAAATAATGAAAAACCGCTTGTGGTTTTAAGTTTCCTAAAATCTCTGACATAAATAAGCCTCCTTTTTTGTTTTTATTCTACCATATCTTTCGTAAAATGATAACAATTCTCTACATTTATACACAAGTTTTAGCAATTATATAGTACTAAAAACCGGAAGCTAGTTCTCGAATCAGTAGCGTCCAGTTTTAGTTTAACTCATTTTTAATTGAATATAGCCTTACACACGATCATTTTTATCAGCATCTTTAACCGTATACTCACTTGAATCAAACACTGAACTTTTCGGTTGTTGTTTTTGCTGATGAGTAACAGTCGCTTGATCTGGAATAATAAAAATACAAGCTATATATAATACAACGCCAGCAAATCCAAATGAAAAAATAGTTACAACTACCCAAATTAAACGAATAATCGTAGCATCTATGTTAAAATAATCAGCAATTCCTTGGCAGACTCCTGAGATCATGGCTCCTTGACTTGCTCGGTATAAACGTTTATTTGACATCAAAATCCATCCTTCCATAACACAATTACCGTTATTATAACGTAGTTAGAAAAGAGATGACAACTTTTTTCAGATATATTTTGAAATGTCATCATGAAAGAGTTGGTGATAAACGTCAAATATACTATAATAGTGCTATATCTTTCCGATAGATAGAAAATTACATAAAAATGGGAGGTTTTTAAATGAAGTATGATTTAAAGGCTTTACTAAAGTCTAGTGAAGCTTCTTTGACTCAAATCGTTGACATTCTAAATACAGCTCCATCCCTGATGCTTCAATCATTGGAAGCATCAAATACAGCGATAATTATTGTAGATATGGTCAACGGATTCGTCAAAGAAGGCCCAATGTCTTCTCCACGCATTCAAACGATTATCCCTGCAATTCGTGAGTTAATGACGCAGGCAAAAGAAAAAAAGCTTCCGATGCTAGCCTTCGCAGATAGTCACAATGAATCCTCAATTGAATTTGCTACTTATCCTCCTCACTGCTTAGTTGGAACAAGTGAAAGTAAAATCGTTGATGAACTTAAAGAAGTGGGGGGCTATGAATTAGTGCTTAAAGGTTCAACGAATGGATTTTTAGAACCAGCCTTTCATAACTGGTTAAAAGAACATCCAACGATTGAACAATTTATTGTCGTTGGCGATTGTACGGATATTTGCGTTGAACAATTTGTTTTAACCTTAAAAACCTACTTTACGACACTAAATCGTCCGAGCCGTATCATCGTTCCAATCAATAGTGTTGAGACGTACGACTTGGGCGTTCATGCGGGTGATTTTATGAATGTGATGGCATTATATAAAATGCACATGAATGGAATTGAAATTGTCCGTGAAATTACAAACTAGAAAGAGGCTTTAACTATGAACTTAAAATCAGTAAATTTAACGATGCTCGTAGACTTTTACGAATTAACAATGGCCCACGGCTATTTTGAAAATGGAATGGAAGATCAAATCGCTTATTTTGATATGTTCTTCCGTCGCGTTCCAGATGAAGGTGGATTTGCGATTATGGCCGGTCTTGAGCAGTTAATTGAATATTTAAAACACTTAGAATTTACAGATGAGGACATTGAATATCTTCGCAGCAAACAATTATTCTCTGAAGGATTCTTAACCTACTTAAAAAATTTCAAGTTCGCTTGCGATATTTATGCCATTCCTGAAGGAACACCTATTTTTCCGAATGAGCCTATTTTAACGGTTCGTGGTCCAATTATCCAAGCACAATTCATCGAAACGATGATTTTATTAAGTATTAATCACCAATCTTTAATTGCTACCAAATCAAATCGTATCGTCCGTGCAGCTAATGGTCGTCCTGTATTAGAACTTGGGGCGCGTCGAGCACAAGGGGCAGACGGTGCTATTTTAGGGGCTCGTGCCGCTTATATTGGCGGATGTAAAGGAACAGCTTGTACAATCTCTGATCGTGACTTTAATGTCCCTGCTCTTGGAACGATGGCTCACAGTTGGGTCCAAACGTTTGATTCAGAATATGAGGCGTTCAAAAAATATGCGGAACTTTACCCAGAAAACTGTACCTTATTAGTCGACACCTACAATACATTAAAATCAGGGGTTCCAAATGCGATTAAAGTATTTAAAGAAATCTTAATTCCAAAAGGATATAAACCAGGAGCCATTCGTATCGATAGTGGAGATGCGGCTTATTTATCAAAAAAAGCCCGTAAGTTATTAGATGAAGCGGGATTACATGAAACAAAGATTGTGATTTCAAACTCATTGGATGAGTATATTATCAAAGATTTACTCATTCAAAATGCACCGATTGATTCATTTGGAGTTGGAGAGCGTCTGATTACCTCAAAAACAGAACCTGTATTCGGTGGCGTTTATAAAATTGTAGCCGTTGAAAAAGAAGGACAAATGATTCCAAAAATCAAAATTAGTAACAATATCGAAAAAATTACAAATCCAGGTTCAAAACAAGTGTATCGTCTATATGATCGTGATACACAGAAAGCCATTGCTGATGTCATCACCCTAGCCCATGAAAAAATTGATGATACAAAACCATATACCATTTTTGACCCAGAACATACATGGAAACGTAAAGAAATCACAAACTTCATTGCTCGTCCATTATTAGCGCCAATCTTCTTAAATGGAGAGCTTGTTTATACTTCTCCTACTTTAGAAGAGATTGTGACTTATTCTAAAGAACAGATTGATATGTTATGGGAAGAAGTCTTACGCTTTGAAAAACCTCATCGCTACTATGTCGACTTATCAGAAGAATTATGGACATTAAAAACGGAACTTCTAGAAAAATATTCTAAATAAGTCTAATTTTACGTATAAAAACAAATCATTCATGTATATGAGTTTAATGGAATTTTTACCATTTGATTAAATATTGTAATTTCTTCTTGCATTTTAGACCTTGGTCTGATAGAATGATTTTGTTGTATTTTCAATGGAGGTGAACGGAATGCCAAATATTAAATCACAAGTTAAACGTGTGAAAACAAACGAAAAACGTCGTCAATTCAATGCTTCTTACAAAGCATCTATGCGTACAGCTATCAAAAACGTTGAAGTTGCTATCGAAAACAAAAACGTTGAAGCTGCAAAAGAAGCTTACAATACAGCTAACAAAAAATTAGACAAAGCTGTTGCAAAAGGAATTTGCCACAAAAACTTCGCAGCTCGTCAAAAATCACGTTTAAGCAAAAAAATCAACGGTTTAGGATAATCAAATACCGACACTTCGTCGGTGTTTTTCATCCCTTAAACATGATAAAAAAGGATCTTATTTGTCTGACAAGTAAGGTCCTTTTTTATTGCTTCTATTTTAAAACCCCGTAGACCAAACGTGTGGGATTGGTTATTTAGCCACTTGAACTAGATAAAGTCTTTAAAAACGAGATCTAATAACCATCGGAATCCAGCCATTGGTTACGTAAAAATTGTCTAACACAGCTATTTAAAAAAATGAGCCAAGTCCCCCATCGACCTGGCTCATTTTTTATTCTTAATTAATTGGCGTTAATTGAACTAAAACATCTGGATCAGTTGTAAATTCTGTTTTTACCATCATAATAATTTCATTTGTTTGTTCTAATGTCGGTTCTGATTGAGATTCAGATAATTGTAAATGAACTTGAACAGTCTCCTCGTTCACTCGAACTAAAACATCTGAATATCCTTTTGCTTTAATCATTGATTCAAGAATACTTTCATGTTGTGCATCTTTATTAATTTTTTCTAAATTATCTTTTGCCTCACTTTTTTCTTCAGCATCAGCATCTTTGCTTGCAATAATGGCTGTTAAATCAGCTTGTAATTGGCTTTTAGCTTTAGCTGCCTCAGTTCTTTGCACTTGAATGGCACTAACCTCAGATGATGTTCCCGCTGTCTCTGTCTCATCATCTCCAGACTCTTGGTTTGAAACTAACTCACTTCCACTTTGAGCGTCTGTTGGATTAATCTCTAAATTTGCTTGTGGTAAAGTTGAGGTTGATCCCACTTTATTTGTTGTTGAATCGTTGCTATCTCCAATACTAATATAAAATACAGTTAATAATACGAAAACTACAAATAATGCGGCTGTTACATATGAATTTTTGTTCATTTTAATTTCCCCCTAGTTCAGATGCATTTAATAATGAAATTTGATGAATTGGAACATCAAGCAACAAACTGATGGCATGCGTCACATCATAAGGTGCTTTAATCGTCCCTCGATAGACGATCACAACGCCATTTGAAACAGTATCTGTTTGACTTGAAACAAAGAGTGTCGTTGAAGAATCAGCAACCGATTTATATGAGATATTTATACTATCGACTGTTACTCCTTCTATTGAATCAAATAAAGCTGTGATCTGTTCTTTGTGTCTTGCCTCGACAGATGGTGCCGAAGATAAATGATTCCCAGACAGAGAGCTAAAATCATCTTTGAACAAGAATGACACCACTACGATGGCTCCAATCAGCATGATGATTCTAAATGGCCCTAGATCAGTCATTACCTTACGAATTGTTAAGCTTATTGACTCTGACTTTTCTGTCCGTTTCTTTTCCACATCTTCTACCCCCTATCTCACCTCATGTTAGATTCTAATTTAGTTGCCTCTTTTCATCGACCTCCCCTCTTAAAAACGACATCCTCCCGATTAAGACCTAATTTATTGAGTACGCACGTTTTTGCCTCCTCCTCAGTCTCAACCATTTCTAGCGTTAGCACTTCACTGAAATCAAATCCCACGATTTGAACTTGGCATCCACCTTCAGCTTGACGAACTAATGTCTCAATCTCAGCCATCGTTACTTTCGATAAATCAATTTCAACTAGCCCTTGGTAATACTGAATGGATTGATCAAATTCCTCTTCATTGATAAATGAAATCGAATCAATGAATGAACTAACTTCATTATTCATTATACTAATCACCGGCTTTAAAATGATAACTATGATAAAAAAGTGAAGATAAAATGTAATTATTTTCTTATAGGAAGCCGGAATAACCAATAAATTGACAATAGCTATCAAAAAAAACATAGCGATTATTTGCTTTGCGTATTCATATAGCATATCTTTTCCCATCTCCTCAAAACTTGTCACCTAGAATTAGTTAGTTAGTAGCATCATATTTGAACTATATAGAATAATGAAGAATGTAAAGATAAACATGACGCCAATAATAATCATAATGACGAGCAAATTCATCATCCCTGTATTAAAGACATCTAAAATTTTAATATAATCTTTACTAATAATGGGTTGAATCACCGCTCCTAATAAACGAAATAAAATTAGGCTAACACCCACCTTTATCACTGGGAATGCCACAATGATGACTAAAGTAATCACACTAAGTAGCCCAACACTATTTCTTAAAATGGATAACGTCGAAACAACTGAGACAACCGTATCTGTAAAACGCGTTCCGATGACAGGGATATGATTCATTAAGTTTTGTGTCGTTCGAAAAAACAATCCATCCGCAAAGCTAAGTGTCATGTTTTGAATGGACATTAATGTTAAAAAAAAGGCAAAATAGCCACCTAACGTCCAAACTGCAATTTTATTAATAAACTCAATTAAACGACCGTACAAGTCTTCAATATTAATCTGATTAATAAATCCAAAAATCGTCCCAATGACTGTTAAAGGCATACTAATCGCGTTAATAAAGAAATAAGAAGCATTAATCAAAAAGACAACCGCAGGTTTAAATAATGCCTGATTCCAAAGAGCACCTGTAATCGTAATCAACGATAATAAAATTGGAAAAATCGCGACGACGATATTCATATACCTCGTTAAAATATCTAATACATAATCATGATAAAAAATAAATAACTGAAAGAGCTGAACCATCAAAACTAGTTTTAAGACGGTATTTGTGATTTTCTCATATTTCGTTGAAAACGAGGATTGAATATTTTGAAACAATGCGATAATCAACAAAAAAATTAAAATACTTTTAAATTGAGAAAAACCCGTGGATAATTCATGCATCGCATAATCACCGAGTGATTGAAAAAATCCAACAATATCAAACTTCTCAACATTTAACAGATTAGATTTATCTAAGTAGTCGGCATTGATGAGCCAATCATATTGGCTGTAAATCTCAGCCCAAATATTTTCAAAAGATGATAGATCCACACTTGCTCCATCCATTGCTCCCCCTCCTAGTACATAAATTAGTTAGACGACTGATAAGATAAGTTCAAACAGTGTAATAATCATAGGTAAACTATATCCAATTAAATATAACTTAACGATGTACTCAAACATCTTTCCGACATTTCCTAAACTTGCTTCCGTTAACAAAAAGCTAACGAATTCTGCATAATACACAATCCCAATTAATCGAATAATAATGGTCACATACTGCTGCTCTACATTAAAATTCAAAAAGACGTTAGTAATTTCTCCAATCATACTTGATAAGAGTTGTAAGGCCATCATAAAAAAATACGTCAGCAAAACTAAACTAAAGCATTTGGCGTATTTTGAATTGACTTCATTTAATAATAAATAAATAATGGCACATGCAATTACGAGTGTAAGTATTTTGACAATATCAATGATGGCCCCCTCCTTTATAGCATAAAAATCGTTCGTAAACTCGTCATTAAAACTTCAATCAGTTGGACAATAAAGACTAACATATAAACATACCCTGCTAGCATGACTAACTCACTTATTTCCTTTCCAACATCAAACTTTTTAAAAAACAATGCAATAAATCCAAGGATAAACGCAACTCCCGCAAACCTTAGTAATCCCGTTATATCAACTATCGGCATGTTTCTTCCACCTCATCCTTTCATTAAAATTTGCTAATTAACCTTATGTCCTCTTAAAGAAAAAAATGATACTTTCAGACCATTCTTACCGCTCCTCCTCTATCATCTACTAAATGCACGTCATATTCCTGCTTAAAACGCCTTAAAACAAATCACCTATTGTTTTCACTGTCGGAAAAACACCTCCCTCTCGTACCTTTAAACACCTATTTCTTGACTTGTTTTAGAAAATAAAAAAAGACTTAAAAAGCAGCAGCCTTTTAAGTCTTTCAGAATCATTCAATTATAAACGATTACCCACGAGAAACATAACGTCCATCGTTAGTGTTGATGATTAATTTATCTCCAACTTCAACGAATAATGGAACTTGTAAAGAGTATCCAGTTGAAACTGTTGCACTCTTAGTTGCATTTGAAGCTGTGTTTCCTTTCACACCTGGTTCACATTCAACAACTTCTAAAGTTACTTTTTCAGGTACTTCAACCCCTAAAATTTCGCTGTTGAATGTATTGATTTTAACTTCCATACCTTCAACTAAGAAGTTTTTCTCATAATCTAATTGTGCAACTGGGATTTCTAATTGCTCATATGTTTCATTGTTCATGAATACATATTCTTCACCCATTGAGTATAAGAATTGCATTGTTGATTTTTCAATGTGAGCACGTTTAACTTTTTCACCTGCATTGAATGTATTATCAATAACAGCTCCAGTACGTAAGTTACGTAATTTAGAACGTACGAACGCTTGCCCTTTACCTGGTTTAACGTGTTGGAATTCGATAACTTGGAATAAGTTTCCTTCGTAATCGATTGTCATTCCTGTTTTAAAATCATTTGTAGAAATCATAAAAATCCTCCTTGCACACTATACAAACTACTCCTAGTAGTATGATAATCATTTCCGTATTTAATTATAACGATTAATGATTAAATTGTCCATGCAAACCCGCCCTTTTTTGCCTAATAAAACCTCTTTTTTTAGCCTTTTCCTAATCTCTTAGTATTTTATCCCTGATTGTTTTAAAAACTCCCACGATATCCCTATAAAAGTGCTTTATTTTTATCTTAAAATTCTGTAAAATATTATTATAATTAAGAAAAAGGAGGTTCTAATGATGGATTGGAGATTATTAATCATTGCCATTATTTTAGGGATCATTTTAGGACTATTTATTATGATGCGCCGTGAATCAAAAAAGGCTGTCGTGAATTTATCAGAAAAAGAATTCGTTGAGAATATGCGTAAAGGACAATTAGTAGACCTCCGCAAAAAAGAGGAATTTGATCAAGGACATATCAACGGGGCTCGTAACATTCCATTTGTAATGTTAACACGTAACCCAGGTAAATTACGTCGTGACTTACCAATCTACTTATATTGTGAAAAAGGTAAGGTATGTAAACGTGCGGCATTAGTTCTTTACGGAAAAGGATATGAAAACATCTATCAACTTGAAGGTGGATTAACAAATTGGACTGGACCGTTAAAGAAAACAGTTAAAAAATAAAATAAAAAGATTATTAAATTCTAGAATTTAATAATCTTTTTTTATGCACACTATTAATATCTCACTCATTAAAAAAAACACACATAAATGTGTGTTTTAGTTTTGGTTTAAGTAAGCTTTCACTAATGTACTTACTAGGGCACCGTCTGCACGTCCCTTTGTTTTAGGAACGATTGCACCCATCAACTTACCCATGTCAGATGGATTGATTGCGTTAATCATTTTAGCTGTTTCAGATATAAGTTGTTTAATCTCTTCCTCAGTAAGTTGTGCTGGTAAATAAGCATTTAAGTACACTAACTCTTGCTCGATTTTTTCTGCTAAATCTTCACGATCAGCATCTCTAAATTCTTTTAAAGAATCTCGACGTTGTTTAACTTCACGTGACAGAACAGTTAATTCCTGTTCTTCATTTAACTCTGCTACACCTAAATGAATTGATTCATTTTGTAAAGATGCTTTTAACATACGAATGACAGATAAGCGATCCTTTTGTTTCGCTTTCATTGCCTCTTTCATATCAGCATTTAATTGATCGAGTAATGCCACTGAAATCACCTATTTAAAAATTAGTATTTGTTACGTTTGCTAGCTGTTTTACGAGCTGCTTCAGATTTTTGTTTACGTTTGATACTCGGTTTAACGTAATATTCACGTTTACGAGCTTCAGTAAGGGTACCTACTTTAGATACTTCTCTCTTAAAACGACGTAATGCATCATCTAATGATTCGTTTTTTCGAACTACAGTTTTAGCCACCACTAACCCTCCTTCCGCTTCGCTACGATTAACAGTAATATTATACAACATATATCGGGTTCTGTAAACAAAACAAAATAAATTCATTAAAATGATTTTATGTTATAATAATAAACGATAATAATATTATTGATAAACAAGAACTTAAAGGTGGAGTTTTATGAAATTTGTGACCAATTTATCAGCAGAACGTTTTAATACTTTCGCTGCCAGCCATCAAAAAAATCACTTTTTACAAAGCTACGAATGGGGAGTCTTCAAATCAAAATCACCTGACTGGTCATTCGATACCGTCGGATTAGAAGATAAAGATGGAAACTTAGTTGCAGGAGCGCTCGTTCTGATTCGCTTCCTTCCGATTATCAAACGTCCTTTCTTATATATCCCACGCGGATATATTATTGACTTTAATGATGCTCAACTACTCCAAACATTCACAGAAGCGATGCGTCAATATGCCAAATCTAAAAAAGCGATCTTTATCAAAATTGATCCAGATATTAAATATGTTGATCGTACAGTTGATGGGGAGAAAGTTGAAGGTGCTGCCCCAAATAATGAACTTCTTCAAACTTTAACGAACTTAGGCTATCGTCACCTTGGATTCACTCAAGACTTTGATTCTAGCATTCAACCTCGTTATACATTCCGTTTAGATTTAACCCCTTCAGAAAAAGACTTATTACAAGGATGCCATTCTAAAACACGCTATAACATTAAGGTCGCTCAGAAAAAAGGAATTGAAATTGTTGAAGGAAATCGTGAAGATTTAAAAACATTTGAAGCGATTATGCGTGTCACTGGTGAACGCGATGGATTCTTAACACGCCCTCTCTCTTATTTTGAAGATATGTATGACACTTTGGCACCAAATGAAATGTGTAAACTTTACTTAGCTAAATTAAATACAAAACAGGCCTTAGCAAATATCGAAGAAGAATTAGCGCAAACCGAACAATCAATTTCTAATTTACAAGCTCAACTTCAAAATAAAGAGTTAAATGAGAAAAAGCGCCAAAAACTTCAAAACAAATTAGAACCTGAGGCAAATAAATTAAAAAACTTAACGCAACAAAAAGAAGAGCTTCAAAAATTATACGAAGAGCATCCTACTGGTATCACAATGTCAGGAATTATCGCGACTTACTTTGGTAACAAGTCATGGTACTTATACGGAGCAAGTGATAATGTGTATCGTGAATTCATGCCTAACTATTATATTCAGTGGCAAGCCTTCACGGAAGCTAAAAAAGCTGGCTATGAAATCTATGACTTCTTTGGAATCAGTGGAAAAACGGACGAGTCTGACCCACTATACGGTCTATATCGTTTTAAAAAGGGATTTGGCGGAGACTTTACTGAATTCATTGGGGAATTTGATTACGTGATCGATCCAATCGGTTATTTCGCTTGGACCAAACTACTCCCACAATTTAAAAAATTCAAGAAAAAATTACGTCAGAAAAAGCATTAAAAAAAGTGTTCCTCGATTGAGGAACACTTTTTTTATCCAATTTGAAGTTTTTTACGTAAAATTTCTTTTGCTACTTCACGATCATCTAATTCAATATTTCCACTTTTCCAATATTGAACCTTTTCATGACCACGACCTGCAATTAAGACAATATCATTTTTCTGAGCTTTATTAATCGCTGCTTCAATTGCTTTAATACGATCAACAATGACTTCATAATGACTTTCTTCCATTCCTTGTGTCATTTCATTTAAGATATCGACTGGGTCTTCTGAATGAGGGTCATCCGTTGTAAAAATGACATCATCCGCATAATCCACAGATAATTTTGCAATCACGGGACGTTTTGTACGATCACGGTCACCTGGACAACCGATCACGACTTTAACAGAACTTTGTTTAATATCATTCACAAATTCTAAAACCTTCTCTACCCCATCAGGTGTATGAGCATAATCCACAATAACTGTAAAATCCTGTCCCTCATTAATAATCTCCATACGACCATCAACAGGCGATAATTTTGCAATCAATGAGACGATTTGTTCCATTGGCATTCCCGCTGCATAAGCCGAAGCCATAGCACCTAATGCATTATGCACATTAAATGTTCCAAGTAATGGTGTTTTCACTTCGTACTGACCTACTGGTGATTTCAAAGTAAAGGTCGTCCCAGATGTTGTCATCCTCACATCTAACGCTCTAAAGTCAGCATCCTTTTCAATGGCATACGTATAGAAACGTTGCTGAGCCGCTTTAAGTCGATTCACTAGTTGAATCCCATATTCGTCATCAAGATTCACAATTCCATAACCATCCGGCGTTAACATTGTAAATAATTTATATTTTGCTTCAAAATATTCTTCCATTGTTGGGTGGAAATCTAAGTGTTCGGGTGTTAAATTCGTAAATAATGCAACTTTAAAGCGACAGTAATCCACGCGGTGAAGTTCTAATGCATGTGATGAAACTTCAATCGCTACATTTTGAACACCGGCTTTAACCATGTTGTTAAACGTTTGTTGTAAGCTTAATGGTTCAGGAGTGGTATTTCTCGGTTCTATAAATACCTCACCATAACGAATTCCATTCGTTCCAATGTAACCAACATGTCCCTCAAATCCACCTAGTAAATGTTCTAAAATATAGGCCGTCGTGGTTTTACCATTTGTTCCTGTTAACCCAAATAAATTTAACTTTTCAGTCGGTTTATTAAAGATTAAATGGGCTAAACGAGGTAACTCAGCTTTTGTATCTGCCACAATGATTTGTGGAATCCCTATATTTTCAATCGATTGCTCACAAACAATAGCAACTGCTCCCGCAACTTCTGCCTGTTTTGCAAAGCGATGACCATCAACTGTATACCCCTTAATACAGACAAATAAATCACCTGGTTGAACAAGACGGTTATCAGTTGAGATTCCCGTCACTTTCAAATCAAAATCTACATCAAATAATAACTTAATATCCATGCCATCGCCTCTCATTCACTGTTACTTAACCATTTCCCCTTGACAGATTGGATAATCTGCTTTCACAACTTTAACTGGTACAACCTCTCCAATGAGATCAGGTGTCCCTTTAAACTCAACTTTCACATAGTTACTAGCATGCCCAACTAAGTACCCTTCATTTGTATGAGAGACTTCTTCCGGAATGACTTGTAACACTTTCCCTTCACATGAACTTGCATACTCTTTAGCTAATTGCTCACTTAATGCTAATAATTGATTCACACGCATTGACTTAATAAGTTCAGGCACTTGGTTTTCCATACGTGCAGCTGGTGTTCCATTACGAACTGAATAAGGGAAGACGTGTAACTCAGAGAATCCAATACGTTTAATTGTTTCTAATGTTTCATTAAATAATTCTTCTGTTTCACCAGGGAATCCAACGATCACGTCTGTTGTAATCGCTAAGTTATCAAATAACTCACGTAATTCAGTCACTTTTTGTTCAAACTCAGCTAACGTATATGGACGTTTCATCCCTTTTAAAATCGTATCTGAACCCGCTTGAATTGGCATATGTAAATGATTTACAATTTTATCCGATTTCTTCATCGCTGCAATGACATCATCTGTTACTTCTGATGCCTCAATCGATGAAATACGGATACGTTTTAATCCTTCAATCTCAATTAAGTCTTGTAATAACTTACCGAAGCTATAATCTTCTAAATCTTCTCCATAGGCAGCTGTGTGAATCCCTGTTAAAACTACTTCACAATGTCCATGTTCAACTAATTGTTTAACTTGTTCTATCACGACTTCTGGTTTTTGTGAACGAACAGTTCCACGTGCCCATGGAATGATACAGTATGTACAGAAATTATTACATCCATCTTGGATTTTTAATGTGGCACGTGTACGGTCTGAGAATTGTGTGACATTTAAAGTCTCAAATCCATCCACTTTAAAGACATTTTGAATTTGTGAAATAGGTTGACGCTCTTCACGATATTTTTGTACTAAGGCTGGAATTTGATCACGACCATGTGTCCCGATGACAATATCCACCCCATCAATATCCATAATCTCTTTTGGTTTCGTTTGCGCATAACATCCCATCACACACATCACGGCTTCTGGATTACGACGAATCGCACGTCGAATCACTTGACGACTCTTTTTATCTCCCGTATTTGTCACTGTACATGTATTAATGATATATACATCTGCTACTTCTTTAAAGTCTACTTTCTCATAACCTTCGTTTTTAAATAATTCCCATACCGCTTCTGTTTCGTAATGATTTACCTTACATCCCAGGGTATGAAATGCTACAGTTGGCATCAAAATCAATCCTTTCCATACTCTTGTTGTCTTTTATAATTCTAATGCGTACGAAATGGCACTTAAAATATAAATCGGTGCCGTTTCCGTCCTTAAAATACGTGGCCCTAACGCACAAGGTTTAAATCCTGATTGTAGTAATAATGTCTCTTCTTTTTCACTAATTCCACCTTCAGGCCCAACCACTACTAGCATCTTACCATTCGTTTGAATCTCCCTTAGTGATTGCTTTAACTGCGCTAACTGCCCTTGTTTTGCTGTTTCTTCATAGGCAAATAAACAAACATCATATTGTGAAGCTCGATCTAATAATTGCTTAAATGTATAAACATCAGTAACTGTCGGAACCATTTGTCGATGCGATTGCTCTGCTGCTTCTTTGGCAATCTTATTCCAACGTTCTACTTTCTTACTCGCTTTTTTCGCATCTAACTTTACAACTGAACGTTCCATATTAAGTGGAATAAACTCACTAGCCCCACATTCCGTTGCCTTTTGAATCACCCATTCAAATTTATCACCTTTTGGTAACCCATGTGCAATTGTCACTTCAATTGGAAGCTCTGTTTGTGCTTCAATTACAGAGTCTAATGTAACTTCAATCTCTTGTCCATTCATTTGCTTAATGGTTGCAAAGTGACACGCTTTATCTTCATTACATACAATAATTTGATCACCTGGCTCCATACGCATGACACGTGACATATGATGCGCATCATCACCCGTAATAATGGCACCATCCCCTTGAAATTGAGTATTGTTTAAAAAATAGCGTTGCATTCCATTGCCTCCAATGACTGATTATTCTCTATTTACAATTACTACTTGCAACCATTATAGATTGCCACAATAGCAACCCATCCATTCTTCTCTTTTACTTCAGTTACTGTAAAATGATGAGCATTTAATGCTTGTACCACTGCGTCTTTTTCATGATCGACAATTCCTGAACAGATAAATGTTTTACCAACCGGTAATACTTTTTCAACATCGCTTAACATATTAATGATAATAGGGGCTAAAATATTAGCTACCATTAAGGTTGGTTGTTGCCCTAAAGCACCTACTCCATCAATTAAATTATTTTTTTCAACTAAAATATTTTGACAATGATTCATTTCAATATTTTCTTTCGCACGAATCACAGCCATCGCATCTAAGTCGACGGCATAAACTGACTTCGCCCCAAGTTTTGACGCTGCAATTGCCAAAATTCCTGACCCTGTCCCAACATCGACCACAACTTGTTGAGAATTCACATATTTTTCGATTAATTCTAGACAAAGTTGTGTGGTTTCGTGTGTTCCCGAACCAAAGGCCATTCCTGGATCTAACATAATTTCAACGACCGATGGATCCGTTGTTGGCTCTAACCAACATGGCTTAATGACTAATGTCTTAGTGATTTCGATTGGGTTATAATGCTTTTTCCAACTATTCGCCCAATCTTCTTCATCTAACATTTTAATCTCCAATTTATTATGGTCATAATGATCCAGTTTTAAATTTAATAATTGCGTTCTTACAAACTCTAATTGATTTTCAATATCTGATGTGACCGCTAAGTAACCTTTAATAACCACACCTGTTGTTGGATAGTCATCAGGATTTAAGCGATAAATCTCACCAAAATGATCTTCATGAGCTTCTGTTAATGTATTTGAGTCTTCTACTAGTACTCCCTTTGAACCAGCTTCAATAAAAATATTGCTAACTAAATCAAATGCCTCATGAGTTGTATGAAAACTTAGTTCTAACCAGTTCATATGGTCACCTCATTTTAAATTATCGTACTATCCATTCAAGTTGTTATAACAATCAAATAACAATTCTCGACTCGATAGCTATTTTTTCTCATTTTCTAATTATAACACAAAATCAATCAAACATAAAATTATGTCTCTTTGTTTAATTCTGTAAATTTATAAATCTTTAGTATAAAAAAGGTTGTGAGAACAAAACTCACAACCCTTATTATTATTTAAAAGCTTTTTTTAACTTATCCCAAATTGATCCTGATTTATCTTCTAATTGATCAAATTCATGTAATAATTCACGTTGACGATGGTTAAGTTTTTTAGGTACGACTAATTTAACTTTAACGTATAAGTCTCCCGTCATTTCGCGGTTAATGTACTTAATTCCTTTATTACGAACTCTAAACTCAGTCCCTGATTGAGTTCCTTCCGGAATCTTCAACGCTACTTTACCATTTAACGTTGGAACTTCAACTTCTGCTCCTAATGCCGCTTGAGAGAATGAAATTGGAATTTCACAACGTAAATCGTATCCATCACGGATGAAGAAATCATGTGGTAAAACACGGAATGCGACATATAAATCACCACTTGGACCACCATTACGTCCCGCTTCACCTTGTCCACTTAAGCGGATTTGTTGTCCATCATCAATTCCTGCAGGAACTTTGACTTCAATTGTTTTTGTTTTATTAACTGTTCCACGACCATGACAAGCATCACACTTATGTTTAATTTTCTTACCAGCTCCATGACAATCTGGACAAACAGTTTGTGTTTGCACGCGACCTAAAATCGTATTTTGAACTTCAGTTACGCGACCGCTTCCACTACAACGTGAACATGTTTCCACATCATCTTTTGAACGCGCACCACTTCCACCACATTTCGTACACTCTTCTTCACGATTAACTGAAATTTCTTTCGTTGTTCCAAAGGCTGCCTCTTCAAATGAAATAGTAATGGCTTGTTGTAAATCATTTCCGCGTTGTGGAGCATTTGGATTACGACGACTGGCACCTCCGCCAAAGCCACCAAATCCTCCGCCGAACATACTTTCAAAAATATCACCAATGTCTTCAAATCCTCCGGCACCGCCGAAGCCTCCAAAGCCACCAAATCCACCTTGTCCACCAAAGCCTTCTGCTCCTGCATGTCCAAACTGATCATATGCAGCACGTTTTTGTTCATCACTTAACACATCATAAGCTTCTTGAACTTCTTTAAATTTCTCTTCTGCATTTTCCTCTGTTGAAACATCGGGATGGTATTGTTTCGCTAATTTACGATAAGCACGTTTGATTTCGATATCACTTGCTGATTTTGAAACCCCAAGGACTTCATAATAATCACGTTTTGCCATGCCTTTTTACCCTCCTTCTTTTACTTTCCTAACTATACCATAAAAAAAAGTCAAAGTCATAGTAGACTTTGACTTTTTACTTTTTTATTATACTTCTTTATATTCAGCGTCTACTACTGAATCGTCACCTGATTCTGCTCCACCTTGAGCGGCTTGCCCAGCTTCAGCTGCTTTTGAATAAACTTTAACTGCTAATTCTTGAGCCACTTTTTCAAGTTCTTCTTTTTTCGCTTTAATTTCATCTACATTTCCTTCGCTTAATGCTTTTTCTAATGCTTCAACACCAGATTCAACATTTGCTTTTTCTTCTGCAGTTACTTCATCCCCTAATTCAGTGACTGATTTTTTAGCTGCGAAGATTAATTGTTCTGCTTCATTGCGAAGTTCTGCTTGCTCTTTACGTTTAGCATCTGCATCTGCATTTTCTTCAGCTTCACGTACCATGCGATCGATTTCTTCGTCAGTTAATCCTGATCCTGAAGTAATTGTGATACGTTGCTCTTTTTGTGTTCCTAAATCTTTTGCCTTAACATTTACAATACCATTTGCATCGATATCGAATGTTACTTCGATTTGAGGGATTCCGCGTGGTGCTGGTGGGATATCTCCTAATTGGAAGCGTCCTAATGTTTTATTATCACTTGCCATTGGACGTTCACCTTGTAAGACATGAATATCTACTGCTGGTTGGTTATCCGCTGCAGTTGAGAATACTTGTGATTTTGAAGTTGGGATTGTTGTGTTACGAGGGATTAATACTGTCATAACTTGTCCCATTGTTTCGATACCTAATGATAATGGAGTTACGTCTAATAATAAGATGTCTTTAACGTCACCTTGTAAGACTCCACCTTGAATTGCAGCACCCATTGCTACTACTTCATCTGGGTTTACTCCTTTATTAGGTTCTTTTCCTAATTCATTTTTAATTGCTGCTTGAACTGCTGGGATACGAGTTGATCCACCAACTAATAATACTTGATCTAAGTCATTAGCTGTCATTTTTGCATCTTTTAATGCTTGACGAACTGGTCCCATTGTACGTTCTACTAACGGTGCAGTCATCGCATCAAATTGTGCACGAGATAATGTTTTTTCTAAGTGTAAAGGACCTGTGGCATTCATTGAGATAAATGGTAATGAAATTTGGACTGAAGTTACCCCTGATAAGTCTTTTTTCGCTTTTTCAGCTGCATCTTTTAAACGTTGCATTGCCATTTTATCTGCTGATAAATCAACACCAGTTTCTGATTTGAACTCTTTAACTAACCAATCAATAATCACTTGGTCGAAGTCATCTCCACCTAAGCGGTTATCTCCTGCTGTAGCTAATACTTCGAATGTTCCATCTGCTAAATCTAAGATAGATACGTCGAATGTTCCTCCACCTAAATCATATACTAAGATGATTTGTTCTTTATCTGTTTTATCTAATCCGTATGCTAATGCAGCTGCAGTTGGCTCATTAATAATACGTTTTACATCTAAACCAGCGATACGTCCAGCATCTTTTGTCGCTTGACGCTCAGCATCATTAAAGTAAGCAGGTACTGTAATAACAGCTTCTGTTACTGGTTCACCTAAGTAAGCCTCAGCAGTAGCTTTTAAGTTTTGTAAAATGATTGCTGAAATTTCTTGTGGTGTATATTCTTTCCCTTCAACTGTCACTTTGTGGTTTGTTCCCATATGACGTTTGATTGACATAATTGTATTTGGGTTCGTAATTGCCTGACGTTTAGCCACATCACCAACTTGACGTTCTTCACCTTTAAATGAAACAACAGATGGTGTTGTACGAGCTCCTTCTGGATTAGCAATAACCTTTGCCTCTCCACCTTCCATTACAGAAACACATGAGTTTGTTGTTCCTAAGTCGATACCGATAATTTTACCCATAGAGATTCATCCTCCTTAATCTATATTATTCGCTAACTTTTACCATTGATGGTCGGATCACACGATCCTTTAGCTTATATCCTTTTTGTAACTCTTGTAATACCATTCCTGATTCTACACCTTCTACAGCTTCTTGCATCACTGCTTGGTGTACTGTTGGGTCGAAAGCAACACCCTCTGCTACGATTACTTCTACTCCTTCTTGTTTAAGAGCATCCACTAATTGAGCATGGATCATTTTAAATCCTGTTAAGAATGTTTTCGTATTTTCATCTTCAACCGTACTTGATAATGCACGTTCAAAGTTATCAATTGCTGGAATAATATTTGTTACAATTGATTGCGAACGATACTTTACTTCACGTGCACGTTCTTCATTCATACGACGCTTGAAGTTTTCAAGCTCTGCCGCATTACGTAGCAATTGATCTTTTAACTCTTCAATTTGCTGCTTTAAACTTTCAGTTTCAGAGATTGTTTCAACTGTTTCTGTTGCTTCAGACTCTTCTTGGCAGCACGTTGATTCTACAGCTTCCACATTTTCTTCATTTAATTCCTCAACTGATTGGGCATCCTTATTCAATCGTCCCACCTCCTATTTATATAAATCAGACATGATTCGAGCAACTTGTTCAAGAAGTGGAATAATTTTACGATACTCCATTCGGGTCGGACCTAGTACCGCAATTTTACCAAATTCATGATCACTAATCTGATAAGGAACTGTAATTAGCGTACAATTCTCCATCGCTTTAATCTCATTCTCTTGTCCAATTTTAACCGTTAATTGATGGCCGTCTTCGTCGGCTTCTATTACTTTAACAATTTCATCAGCTTCAATCATATTAAATAAATGATACGCTTTATCTAAATCGTTAAATTCAGGTTGTTTTAAAATATTTGACTTCCCACTCAAAATATAATTTTGTTGATTTAATGACTGGGTTAAAAGTTGTAGCATCGTATACATAATTTCTTCTTTATAAGAAATAAAATCATGTAATTGATGTTCAAAACTTTCTGTCAATTTTTCATGAACCTGTCCAATGTATTCTCCTACTAATAACTCATCGAGTGCTTTGATAATGCTTTCCATTCTAGTCATATCAATATTAGTTGGAAGAGTAATTGTTCGACTTTCTACATGGCCTTGATCTGTAATCAAAACAAACACCGCTTGACGTTCTGAGATTGGAACAAGTTGAATTTTTTTCACTCGACTATAATCTCTAGAAGGTCCAAGTAAAATCGATGTGTAGTTAGTCAAACTCGATAAGAGCTTCACAGCTTCTTTAATCGTTGTTTCACGTTCAAATTGTTTTTGATCTAACAATTGTCTAAATATTCCTACTTCTGGTGTTGTCTCCATCGGTTCTTGATTTACAATAAAATCTACATAATAGCGATAGCCTTTCTGACTAGGCACACGACCACTTGATGTATGAGTTTTTTCAATAAATCCCAAATCTTCTAAATCCGCCATATCATTACGAATGGTTGCAGCAGAGAAGTTTAACTCCTCCTTTTTAGAAAGGATTCGCGAACCAACTGGTTGTGCAGTTTGTATGAACTCTTCTACAATTGCCTTTAAAACTAATATTTGACGTTCTGTTAGCAATGTAAACACCTCTTTTAGCACTCATTAACCCTAAGTGCTAATACCATTATATAAAACTCTATTAGCACTGTCAACACTATAGTGCTAATTTTTTTGTTTTTTATCTTTATTATACAAACTCAAATCAGACGTTTTCGAGATAGACAATGGCTGATAATAAAACAAAAGAAGGTACAATGCATAGTGTACCCTCTTTTTTAAATTTCATTATTTATTTGTTTCAATTAATGATAATAATGAGGCTTTAGGTTGGAAACCTACTGTTTGTTGAACTGCTTGTCCATCTTTGAATAAAATTAATGTTGGAATTGACATTACTTTATATTCAGCTGCAACTGCTGGACAGTTATCTACGTTTACTTTAACAATTTTTGCTGTTCCTTCTAACTCTGTTGCTAATTCATCTAAAACTGGTGCAATCATTTTACATGGTCCACACCAATCAGCATAGAAGTCAACTAATACTAATCCACTTGCGATTTCTTGAGCAAATGATTCTTCTGTTGCATGAATGACTGACATGTTCATTCCTCCTTTTATACCCTTTTTCTATACTTTAGTATAGCACATTTCCATGAAATTACAAATAATTTGCACTTTCCCCCATATTATCTCACATTTATCAGAATGTATCCACAAGAGCATGAACTAAAATTTTCAAAAACATGAATTTTATAGATCGTTTCATCATAACTGTCATTAAAAAATATGAACTGAATAACTCTCCTAAAGGCTCTTAGATAAATAACGATGTAAGAATTCTTTTGTACGCTCTTGCGTTGGATTTATGAAGATTTGCTCAGGTGTGCCTTCTTCAGCAATAACCCCTTTATCCATAAAGACCACACGATCACTAACCTCTTTTGCAAACCCCATTTCATGTGTTACCACAATCATCGTTAATCCTTCATCCGCTAACTGTTTCATGACATCTAAGATACCACCAACCATCTCTGGATCGAGTGCACTAGTTGGTTCATCAAACAATAACACTTCTGGATCCATACAAAGGGCTCGCGCAATGGCAACACGTTGCTTTTGTCCTCCTGATAGTTGTGTACTACTACAGTTTGCAAATTGCTCCATTCCCACTTTTTTTAAATAAAACATCGCTTTTTCTTTCGCTTCTTCTTTACTTCGTTTTAAAATTTTAGTTTGACCAATCATACAATTTTCCAAAACCGTCTTGTTTTGAAATAAATTAAAGCTTTGAAATACCATTCCCACTTTTGTTCGATGATGATTAATATTAATATTTCCCTTTAAAATATCTTTTCCATGATATAAAATTTCTCCACTATCTGGATTCTCTAATAAATTAATACAACGTAAAAGGGTTGATTTCCCGCTTCCACTTGATCCAATAATTGTAATAACTTCTCCTTTTTTTACATGAAACTCAATGTTATTTAAAACTTCTAAATTCCCAAAATGTTTTTTCAAACGATGGATTTCAATAATATGATTCGCTTCCACTATGATCCTCCTTAGTCAAGCGTATTAGGTACAGTTTGTGACGCTGGAAAAGATGTTTTAGGCAGATTCATTCTTTTCTCAATAAATCGCAAAATTTGCGCCGTAATCGTTGTCAACACTAAATAAATCAAACAAGTAATAAAAAATGTTTCTGAATATAACATCGCACTACCAGCTACTGATCGTGATTGAAAGAAAACTTCAATCACCCCAATGACATTTAGCATCGAACTATCTTTGATATTAACGATAAATTCATTTCCGATAGATGGGAATGAATTTTTGATGGCCTGTGGTAAAATAATGTATCTCATGGTTTGCGAGCTCGTCATTCCAATACTACGTGCAGCTTCAATTTGCCCCTTATCAATGGATTGAATCCCAGAACGAATAATCTCCGCCATATAAGCACCCGTATTCACAGAAATAATTACAATCCCTGCTGTCATCGCATCCCACCCAAGGACAGGTCTTAAGGCATAATATAAAAACATTGCTTGCACCATCATCGGCGTTCCTCTAAAGAACCACACATACAACCCCACAATCCAATGTAATACTTTTTTTATAGCCTTAACTCCCATCGAATCACGAGGTTCGATGGCAATGGCACGAATCCCTCCTAAAACAAGACCAATAACTAATCCAAATATTGTTCCCAATAAGGCTAATAATAATGTAATTTTAATCCCATACCAAAATAAATTAAAATTATTTGTAAATAAATCAAAAGCTTTCTCAAAAAAATCAACTTGAAACATCATAAACACCCTCTTACTCTCCTGTTGGCGCTGTTTCGCGTGCAGCATTCATCCATTCCTGACGTGTCGCTTCAGAAATTTGATCTAAAGCAGCTTGTACGTTATTAAAGAAATCTGATCCGCGGCTTCCTTCTTTTAACCCAATTGATACAGATGTATCTACATCAAATCCTTCCCCATCAGCAAAATGAATAATTGTTAAACTTGGATTCGCTTGGACAACTCCTTCGGCAACTGGTAATTCAGCTGTGATTCCATCAGACTCTCCTGCTAATAATGTTTGAACTAATTCAGGATAGCTTGAACGTGGCGTTAAATGATTAACATCTTTGATTTGATCAATGATTTCATCATAATTTGTATTCATTTGTCCGATGACATTAGCTCCACTAAAGTCATTAATTGAAGTGGCATCCACATAGTTTCCATCTTTTTTAACTATCATGACCATTTCAGATTCAAAGTATGGTGTTGTAAAGTCAATTCCTTGTTCACGCTCTTCATTCGCTGTCATCCCTGCAATAATGGCATGAATTTCCCCTGATTGAAGTGCTGGCTGTAATCCATCCCAATCTAATTTTTTAACGACTAATTCTTTCCCCAGCGTATCTGCAATTTGTGAGGCCACTCGTATATCATAACCATCACATAATCCCGCTCCACCAATTGAAACAGCTGTTTCCGTTTCCTTATCTGTTTGCCAGTTAAATGGAGCATAATTACACTCCATTCCTACAATAAATTGATCCTCTGAATTTGTTCCGTTTGCTCCACACCCAACTAACAACGAACCTAATGCTAAAACTCCAATAAATTTTTTCATATCAATTTTTCTCCCCTTTTGATTTTCTTCAACAAAAAAAGTCGTGCTATTAAACACGACTTACCTTTTTAAAGTCCGCTTGATTAATAGCTCCTCTTCATTTCTGAAGGAGTGTTACAGGTATTCCCTGCAACCCCAAGCTAGGCATCTGCCAATGCTAGCTTTCGGCGATGATTACCTTTCTTATCTTTCACTGTCTGCCGACTCCAAATAATACTCTGATGCACCGCTACCTCTATACGATTTTTCTTGTCTAAACTTAATGTACCATTTTTTAACATGAACCTCAAGTATTTATAGGAAATTTTTGGATTATTTTATAAAGTAACTTAATACTCTGGTACGAAAAAAGACATAGGGTACCCTATGTCTTTAATTATTATTTTAACTCAACCACAGTTGCTCCTGTACCACCTTCACCAGCACCACCGAATCTAAATGAAGCAACATGTTTGTTTTTCTTTAAATATTTATGAACCCCTTGGCGAAGAGCTCCCGTTCCATGACCATGAATGATTGTCACGGTTTGATATCCTGCTAACAGGACTTCATCCATATATTTATCTAAACGTAACATCGCATCCTCATAGCGTTCCCCACGTAAGTCTAGTTGAATCCCAACGTTTGTGTTACGTTTATGAATCATTTTACCTTTGCCTGAATCTTTTTTCTTCACTGATTGACGTAAATATTCTAAATCTTCTTCTTTAATGTTTACTTTCATCATTCCAAGTTGAACCATCCAGTCACCATTTTTTGTTTTCTCAATGAGTTCTCCTTGACGATTTAATGAAAGTACCATGACTTCATCTCCTGCTTTTAGTGGGGCCTTATTACGTGCTTTACGTTTAAACTGCTCTGCTTGTTTGGCTTCTGATTTTTTAAGCGACGTTAGTTTTTCTGTTAGTTCATGATCTTTAATACTTAAGTCAGCCATTTTCTTTGCTTGACGTAAATCCGCTACAATTTGTTCTGCTTCTTCTTTTGCCTGACGAATATTTTCAAAAGCTTCTTTTTTAATGTCTTCTAAGACACGCTCTCGTTCAGCTTCAAACTTTGCAATCTTACGTTCATAATCAAGACGCATCGCTTCTACTTCTTGATTTTGTTTTTGTAATAATTGAATTTCATGATCTAACTCTAAACCACGATCTTCTAATTTCGTAATTAAATCAGTCATTTCCGTACGTTCTGTTTCAACATACGCACGAGCTGTTGTTAAAATCGCTTCTTTTAACCCTAAACGTTTTGAAATTTCAAACGCGTTTGAACGACCTGGTACCCCAACTAATAAACGATAGGTTGGCGATAATGTTTCAATATTAAACTCCACTGACGCATTAATGACATCATCATTTTCATAGGCATATGCTTTCAACTCCGGATAATGGGAAGTGGCAATGGTTCTTGCACCACGAACCTTCACGTAATCTAAAATAGAAATGGCTAAAGAAGCTCCTTCTTTTGGATCGGTCCCTGCCCCTAACTCATCAAATAAAATTAAGCTATTCACCGTTAAACGTTCCATGATTCGAACAATATTTGTCATATGTGATGAGAAAGTTGATAAACTTTGTTCAATGCTTTGCTCATCACCAATATCAGCAAATACATGATCAAAGATTGCTAATTGTGATGTTTCATGAGCCGGAATTAAAAGTCCAGCTTGTGCCATTAAAGTTAATAAACCAACCGTTTTTAAAGTAACAGTTTTTCCTCCTGTATTTGGACCTGTAATGACAATCGTTGTATATTCATCTCCTAATTCAATATCATTAGGAACAACGACTTTTTGATCAATGAGTGGATGGCGTGCCGCAACTAAACGGATGATTCCTTTTGTATTCATTTTTGGACGTGTTCCATTAATCAAACGTGCATATTTTCCTTTGGCAAACATGAAGTCGATTTCACCTAACACCTCTACGTTGACAGCCAACGCGTCAACGAATTTTTTCACTTCTTCCGTTAAAGCGCGTAAAATACGTTCAATTTCACGGCGCTCTTCCACGTGATACTCTTGTAATTTATTATTTAAATCAACAACTTCTTTTGGTTCAATAAAATAAGTATTTCCTGATGAGGATTGATCATGAACGGTTCCGCCAAATGTATTTTTAGCTTCGGCACGAACAGGTACAACATAACGTTCATTTCGGATGGTAACAATCCCATTTGTTAATTTATTACGACGTTCTGAGACAACGTGATTTAATTTTTCTTTAATACGTGCTTCCGTACTTTGAATCGAACGACGAATACTTCTTAATTCAGATGAAGCACTATCTAAGATGTACCCAGTTTCATCAATACAATCATTAATTGCTGTCTGTAAACTATTTAATGAGACTAAACTATTCACTTGAGACGAGAAAATTGGCGCGTCTACTTTAATTTCATTTAAACGTTCTGAAAAAGTTTTTAATTGTGAAACCGCGTATAATAAACGGCTAATCCCTAATAATTCTTGGGCACTTAACATTGCAGAAATTTTAGCTCGTTTAATGGCTTCTGTAATGTCTGTGACCCCACCTAATGGGGCTTCACCCAATGCTAAAATAATTTTTAACGCTTCATCCGACTGATTTAACGAATACTCCACTTGTTTCTCATCAATGGATGGACTTAAATACTCCACTCGCTTTTGTCCGAGTGAACAAGCACATAATGAATCTACCGTTTGTTTAATTTTATTAAATTCTAATATTTGAATGGCCTGTTTCATTAATCTCACTCCAACTGCCTAAAAAATGCAAAAATTTTATCTTTACTATTTTAACACAAAACACTCTAAAAACCTAGTATTCTTCTCAAGACACAAGACGTTCTATCATAAAACAAATGACTCTCAATAAATAGAGACAATTTCTTATATTTTTCACACTTCAACACTATTTCAAGATCAAGCCACGTCAAATTTTCATTCCGACCATAAAAGTATGAACCTATAAAAATCCAACCGTTATTCTCTCATTTATAATAGGAAATTTTTTTATTTTCTGTTAAAATCATAATATCATGAAGAAGGGTTGGTGACGAGATGGCTTCAACAATTACACTTACAGTCTCTCAACAAATGTTAGAAAAAATGTATCAACACTATACAAATCAAATTATTAAAGTCCCAAATCATACATTATTCCAGGCGAAAACGACGCATTGTACCATCACAGCTTATTTAAGTAAAAAGGTTGTCTTTCAAGGAAAAGCACCTGAGGTAGAGGCTCAAAAGTGGCAAACGCCCCCTCAAGCAGCGACTACTAAAGCTAAAACATCCAGCTCAAAACTTCCAGCGAATATCGCAAGTTTAAGTGCCATCGGTTGTGATGAAGTTGGAACCGGTGATTACTTTGGTCCACTTGTTGTTTGTTGTGCTTATGTCCCAGAAGAATTAATTTCTAAATTACAAGCGATGGGAATTAAAGATTCTAAAGCATTAAAAGATCCAGAAATTTGTCATCTGGCCGAACAAATCGAACCCCTTATTGCTCATCAAGTCCTCATTCTTCCAAATGAAAAATATAATACAATGATTGACAGAGGAATGAATGCTAACTCGATTAAAGCGTTCTTACATAATCAGGCGCTAATTAAATTAACAACCTCACTTCCTCACTATCCCTCATATTTGATTATGGATGAATTCGTGAACGAAAGAAAATATTTTGACTATTTAAAAGCATTACCCAAACAACCAACAATTATTAAAGAAAATCTCCATTTTATCCAAAAAGGAGAGTCAGTTCATGTTGCAGTCGCCGCTGCTTCAATTTTGGCTCGTGCATCATTTGTTAAATATATGAATATCATGAGTAAAAAGTTAAACTTTGATTTACCAAAAGGAGCTGGAAATCCAGTTGATGTAGCTGGACGTCGTTTTGTTCAACAATTTGGACCAGAAAAACTCAATGAATTAACTAAATGGCACTTTGCAAATACGAATAAAATCTTAAAATAAAAATATATAAATCCCAATCAGTTTTCCAAAACATAAAAACTTTTAACAAGACTATAGGATATCTTGGTATAAAATATATTTCTATTCCTATATAGACTAATCTAATTAAAAAGTACCTTATGATATAGACCAAGAAAAAAGCCTATACGATAAGGTACTTTTTGTTATACTACTTTTTAATTAGTACAGTCTTTTTATATTGTTGACAAAGGGCGGTAAATACGGGCACATATAAAAAGAGCTCACATCAAGTTGAGCTCTTTTAAAATTATTTTTTAAATAGTTCATTAAAATCTAACTGAAGAGTTTCTATAAATTGTTCAGCTTTTTCAAGTTGATCCGTTTGATAATAATAAGCAATCATAGCTCTATTATACAGCGTATAGTCTGTTTGTTTAGTAATTGCAGCACCACGATTAAATAATCCTACTAACAAGACAAGAATAGTGGCACCTGCTAATATCGTACGCGATAAGTAATATTTATGTTTGGGTAATCCGGTAATACTTGCAATTAAGAACCCTCCTAAAAAGCCTCCCAAATGTCCATAAAAATCAATATTAGGTTCTAAAAATATCCATATGACTGAGAATAATAAAATCGGTAGCACAAGAGTTCGAACAAAATGCATAAACATTTTACGACTTTCGATTCCAAGAAACAATAACGCTCCAAGCAAGCCATAGGCAACGGTTGAAGCTCCAATGGATAATCCATCAATAAAGGCATAGCTGCATAAATTTCCAAAAATCGCAGATCCAATGATGATAACTAACATTCGCCACCATCCAAATACATGCTCAATCATTCTTCCAAATTGATAAATAAAGACAAGATTAAACAATAAATGCATTAAATCTAAATGTAAAAAAGCCGGTGTTATTAAACGATAATACTGTCCTGCTAAAATGAGTGGATTATACTTAGCACCATAATCAATCGCAACAGCAGCAAACCATTCATTAATCGGTTTAAACTGTAAAAAAGCAAAAATAGCAATTAAACACACAATAAATCCGTATGTAATAAATGATTTATTTTGAAACATTAGCATTTTTTTTACCTTCATTGCTTTTTCTTTCGTGGCTTGTTGCATGAGAGGGATCAACTCAATCATTGAACGTTCTAACTGTGCTTCTTTTAAATGTGGGAATAACTGTTGTAATTCCACATCTTGTTTTAAATCACTCGGCTGATTAACATGAACAATCTTAAGATACTTACGATGAGACTCTAGAAAACGTGAACTATATTGGTCTAAATTAAGGATAATGACATTTAATCTTCCCATTAAGTATCGACGACGAACACGTGAACGAACAGCATCTACCTGATTAAAGAATTGAGTGGCTTGATGTTCATTAAAGAGATTACGTTGATTGATATAAATCAATTGAACAGTTGGATGAGATAAGTTTTCTAACCAAATATCTCGTTCATTACCTACATAAACGTAATTTTCCTCAACTATGAGATAATTAATAATATTCATGGCAAGCTCACTTTGAATATCAATTCGTATTTCTTTCATCACACCTTGATTGCTCATGTTTAAATCACCTATACCTATCCTAAATTTTCAAGACTCTCAAGTGCCTCCTCAAAATATGAAGGAAGTGGCGTTGAGAATTCTAAATACTCCCCGGTCTTTGGATGATCAAATCCTAAAATTGCTGCATGTAAAAATTGACCATGCTCCCCACCAATTGTTTTGCGTGGACCATATTGTGGATCACCCGCTAATGGATATCCAATGTATTTCATATGGACACGAATTTGATGTGTACGCCCTGTTTCAAGACGACATTCAATTAAGGTAAAATCTTTAAAACGTCTTAACACTTTAAAGTGAGTGACTGCATGTTTTCCCCCTTCAATAACTGTCATTTTCTTACGATCTTTTGGATCACGACCAATTGGTGCATCAATCGTTCCATTATCATGAGGAATAACACCATGTACAAGGGCAATATAACGACGAGTCACTGTTTTTTCCACTAATTGATTCACTAACGATTCATGAGCTAAATCATTTTTAGCTACCATTAATAATCCTGATGTATCTTTATCAATACGATGGACAATTCCAGGACGTAATACGCCATTAATTCCAGATAAATTTTTAGCTTGAGCCATTAAACCGTTAACTAATGTTCCACTCATGCTACCTGGTGCTGGATGTACGACCATTCCAGATGGTTTATTGACAACAATCACATAATCATCTTCATGAACAATGTCTAAATCCATTTCTTCAGGAACAACATCTAATGCTTCTGGTTCTGGAATAGTAATATCGATTTGATCGTTTAAACGACATTTATAATTTGCTTTTTCATTTTTTCCATTAATTAAAACTTGTTGATCTTTAATTAATTGTTGAATATATGAACGTGATAAATCGCTAAATAATTCACTTAACACTTTATCTAAACGCACACCTACTAATTCTTCTGGTACTAAGACTGTTTCTTGTTCCATAAACGCCCATCCTTTCACAAAGCAGAAAACTATTTAAGCATTTACTACTTATCTTGTTGCAATTTTATTTCTTTATGTCGATACACTGGTGTAGGAATAAATGAAGCTTTTAAATCTATGATTGTGAGTGACGTTTAATATCTAAAATGGCATCCACAGCCATTAAGAATACCCCAATACATAGGGCACTATCTGCAATATTAAAAATCGGGAAATCGTAACCAAAAATATACGTATTAATGAAGTCAACGACATGTTGATACATCACGCGGTCAATGAAGTTTCCTAATGCTCCACCTAAAATTAATGATAAGGCAATCACTAGCAACTTTTCTTTTTTTATATCTAATTTTCTAATCCATAAGATAACCAAACCAATGACCACTAATGTCACAACATAAAAGAAAATCATTTTCCCTTGTAAGATTCCCCATGCTGCACCTTCATTTCGGTGAGAGGTGATATATAAAAAGTTATCAATCACTGAAATAGATTGACCTAGGGTCATGTATTTCACAACTAAAAATTTAGTTAATTGATCGACGATAATCGTCACAGCGACAATCGCTAAAACAAGCCACATTTATCTCACTACTCCTTTAGTATTCGTTTTATTTTGACATTTTAACATTATAACAAACAATTCTATTTTTGTATATAATATTTCCCTATTGTGGAAAGCACTTCTTAATACTTTTTCATCTCTCCTTATTCTTTTGATAAAAAGAACATCAATACATAAGTCTATTTTACTATTTTTGGAATAAACAATCACCTCTTTCTGATTCTTAAAATGGGTTTGGTACACATTCTATTTAGATTTCAACTCTTATACAAACAAAGTATCTATCTACACCTTCCCCCCATCTTATTTTATAAGGATAATCATGATAAATATGAATTCACAGCTAAGCTGATACCATTCATTTGCTCTTTTCTATATCTTAATTATTAACTTTTTTTCAACTGTATGTTTTATCAATATCCTTCTTAAATAATGCAGTGAAGATTCATGATTCTATCATTGCACTTTAATCATTGAAACTGCTATCATACGGTGAAAAATTAAGTTTACCTTTTAATCGGTCATAAAAAGATGAGTAAAGCTCTAATTTCATTAGTCAATATCCCCTTTATTATGCCATTCTTTTTTAGATTAATTTCCATAACCTTTATTAATCGTACCTTATTCAATGACTAATAAAAAAATAGCCACTAGTTTTCTAGTGGCATCAAAATCATGCTTTTAAAAAATTATTTCATTTCTGTTTCAACAGTAATTTTAACTTCTTTCATTTGACGGTACTTCACTCCCGCTGCATCTAGCATTCGCTTTGAAGCAAGGGTGCTATCAGTATGCGCATACTTATCACTCATATAAATAATTTCCTCAATTCCAGATTGAATAATATATTTTGCGCATTCATGACACGGGAATAATGAGACATATAATCGGCATTTTTTTAAACGAGTTGTACTATTTAAAATTGCATTTTGTTCTGCGTGAACCACATAGGGATATTTAGTTTCTAGAAACTCACCTTCACGTTCCCATGGGAATTCAACATCTGAACATCCGTGTGGAAATCCATTGTAACCAATCCCAACAATGCGATTATCTTCATTAACAATACATGCACCTACTTGTGTTTGAGGATCTTTACTTCTCATGGCTGAAAGTAATGCTATTCCCATAAAGTATTCATCCCAACTTAAATAATTTTCACGCATATAATCCACTCCTATATTGCTCTTAATGATTCATCTTTAATTATAACTGATATTTAAAATATTTGCTTGAATTTCATGATTTTTCTGTAGCCCTGAAAGTTTTAGCGATTGAATTTGATAGGTTGAATCTTCATTTACTAACTTAAAGCTTCCATTTAATTTTTCAACCGCAATCTCACTCAGGTAGATATTATACCCACTAAAGTCGCCATTGACCGTTGAAGTAGATAACCCACGACCTGAGATATCTGATAATAAGAAATCACCCTTCACCGTTTCAGCAATAAATCGGTCAGCCTTGACACGTTCAACGTCTAAGCTTCCATTGACAGTCTGTAAACATAAAACATTACTAACATTACTATCGGTTACAAAAATCTCTCCATTTACTACCGAAAGGTTTGCTTGAGTAAATGCTGAGTGAGAAATGGTTACATCACCGTTTACTGTTGAGGCTGCTAAATCTATCCCTGATAACTCAATCATTACATCACCGTTGATTGTTTCTAAGTTCACATCTACTGATTCTGTCGGTACTTTAATGACTACTTGTGCTTTCTGATAATTATTCCACCCAAACAACCAAAATCTAACTTGTTTTTTCTCTTTGATTTGTAGTTCTCTTCCATCAAAATCAATTCGATAACGCTCAGGAACCTTCGTCTCAATCGCTACTTCTATGTGATCGCCATCTGTTTTTTGCACCGTAACATCTGCATTCACTAAATCTGCCTCAATATCTAACTGAATACCTTGCCAAAAATATTGACTTTCATAAATAGATTGACCATCTAAGCCGGTCTCATACGTTAAATTTGAAGTGAACTTCTTATTGAAATCTAATTGGAATTCATGATTTGTAAACTCCTCTACTTCTGTGATTATACGATTCAAACTATCTGGCAATTTCGTGACCTCATAAATCATCAAAGTGATTAAACTTCCAACAAAAAGAATCACCGCTAACACAATTGAATAGATTAAATACTTTTTCATGAAATCTCCCCCCTATGTATTTAAAATGACGGATGAAGTAGCGTCCAAGGACATATAGTCCATAGAAAAGTGTAATTTGGGTATTAACCAATAATATACTAATACTCAACAGCAAAAAAATAATGACCACGTAAAGTGAATCAATAAAAATGATACGGTAAAAGCTTCATTCCCCCCAACAATGAATCCTAAACCAGCTCAATCTACTGAAAAAGCTACTATTAAAAATATTGCACACAAGATGATAAAAAGAACTTGTTCTAAGGTCGGCTTCCCATTACTTCTCTTATTTTCTAATGCCTCATTCAATTGATTAGTAGCTGCATTAACTCCTTTTTTGACATGATCAATCACTTCTTCTTGATTAAAATTGAATTTTGACTCATATCCAAGTGCTTGCTTGGCTTCTTTAGCCACGTCTTTAGGTGAACTTAAACGTTGTAAAATTTGATCTTCCATAGTTCCTTCAGCTAATATCTAAGAAATTTGCTCTCGATAATTATCTAAAATATCTTCTCAATCATCTTCTAATAGCTACTTTAAGTCTTTCTTGAGTGCTTCTAGCCAGTTTTGTTTTTCAATCATTTTACAATTTATTCATTTTAATCCTAATAACGTTTTTCACTTTCCTTTATAGAACTAAGTTTTATATAAAGAGATTTGATATAAAAAAGACAATAACCTAAAGGTTATTGTCTAAAAATTACTATCCATTCACAACTTCTGAACAACGAGGACAAATTCCTTGTTCGTTCACATCAGTTACAACTAACCAGCAACGGTCACATGTGTGTCCTTCGGCTGCTTTAACGACAACAGCTAATCCATCGAATTTTAAGGCATTTTCAGGAGCTGCTCCTTCTTCAATCACTAACTCAGAAACGATGAAGATTTGTTTTAAGTCAGCTTGTAACGACTCAAGTAATTCTTTCGTTTGCGCATCTGGATATAAGTGTAATGAAGCAGTTAATGATTTACCGATAACTTTCTCATTACGAGCCTCTTCTAATGCTTTTAATACGTCATGACGAAGTGATAATAATTGATTCCATTTTACAGTCACTTCAGCCGCATTTGCATACTCTTTTACAGTCGGCATATCAGTTAAGTAAGCTGACACTTCTGTGCTTCCTGGGATATATGAATAAACTTCATCCGCTGTATGAGGAATAACTGGTGCTAATAAGCGAACCATATCTGATACATGGTGATATAATACTGTTTGAATAGAACGGCGAGCTTTACTATCTTCTGCATCGATATATAAAATATCTTTCGTGAAATCTAAGTAGAATGAACTTAAATCATTTGAGATATAGTTATTCACTGTTTTGAAGACATCATCGAAACGGTATTCTTCATAGGCAGCTTTTAATTCTGCTGTTAATTCATTTAAACGAACCATCATGAATTGATCAACTTCATTTAAGTCTTCATAAGCCATTAAATCTGTTTCTGGATTAAATCCATGTAAGTTTCCTAATAAGAAACGGAATGTATTACGCATTTTACGGTAGCTTTCAGATACTTGTTTAATTAAGTCTTCTGAAATACGAACGTCTGCTTGGTAATCAACTGAAGCCACCCATAAACGAACGATATCTGCTCCGTAAATGTTGATTAATTTTAATGGATCGATAACATTCCCGATTGATTTAGACATTTTACGTCCTTGTCCATCTAAAACGAATCCGTGACTTACGACTGTTTTATATGGTGCACGCCCTGTCATCGCAACTCCTGTTGATAATGAAGAGTTGAACCATCCACGATATTGATCAGATCCTTCTAAGTATAAATCTGCTGGGTATGGTAATCCACGTTCAACTAATACTCCGTGGTGAGATGACCCTGAATCGAACCATACATCCATGATATCCATTTCCTTACGGAATTTACCATTTGGACTACCTGGGTGAGTGAATCCCGCTGGTAATAATTCTTCAGCTTCTAATTCAAACCAAATATTTGATCCTTTTTCACGGAATAAGTCAGCCACATGATTGATTACTGCTTCATCTAAGATAGCTTCTCCATCTTCAGCATAGAAGACTGGAATTGGAACTCCCCAAACACGTTGACGAGAAATACACCAGTCCGCACGATCTTTAATCATGTTTCCTAAACGAACTTCTCCCCAAGCTGGTAGCCAGTTCACTTCTTTGATTTGTTCCATCATTTGATCTTTTAATGCTTCAATTGAAGCAAACCATTGCTCAGTCGCACGGAAGATGATTGGTTTTTTCGTACGCCAGTCATGTGGATATGAGTGAGTGATGAATTTTAATCCAAGTAATGCACCATTCTCTTCTAATTTTTGACCAACAGCTTTGTTAGCATCTTCGTAGTATAATCCTTCGAACTCTAACGCTTCTTTTGTCATATATCCACGATGATCAACTGGGCATAAGACTTCTAAGTTATATTTACGTCCAACATTGAAGTCGTCTTCCCCGTGTCCTGGGGCTGTATGAACTAAACCTGTTCCAGCTTCAAGTGTGACGTGATCTCCTAAAATTAATAATGATTCACGGTCAAAGATAGGGTGTTTAGCTGTCATATATTCAAAATCAGAACCTTTATGAGTTGCAACCACTTCATAGTTTTCCCATCCGAACTCTTCCGCTAATTGTTTCACTAACTCTTTAGCAACAATGAATTTACGATCGTTAACAGCAACTGTCGCATACTCTAAATCTGCGTTCACACAGATTCCTAAGTTTCCTGGAATTGTCCAAGGTGTCGTTGTCCAGATAACGAACTCTTCATCTCCTGATAAAATACCTTTTCCATCTTGTACTTTAAATGCCACATAAATTGATGGAGATTTTTTATCATGATATTCGATTTCTGCTTCAGCTAATGCTGTTTCAGAAGATGGTGACCAATAGATTGGTTTTAACCCTTTGTAGATTAAACCGTCTTTAACCATTTTACCGAAGACTTTGATTTGCTCAGCTTCAAATTCTTTTTGTAATGTGATATATGGATTTTCCCAATCACCTAATACCCCTAAACGTTTGAATTGCGCTTTTTGTCCTTCAACTTGTTCTAAAGCATATTGCTTACATAATTCACGGAATTCAGCAATTGTTTTTTCTTTACGATTAACTTTTTTATTATTTGTTAAAGCTTGCTCGATTGGAAGTCCGTGTGTATCCCAACCTGGAATATATGGAGAATAGAATCCATTCATATTTTTATAACGAACAACAAAGTCTTTTAAAATTTTGTTTAATGCATGTCCCATATGAATATTTCCATTAGCATATGGAGGTCCGTCATGTAAAACGAAAGGCGTTTTATCTTTATTTTTATCTAATACTCGTTGATAGACATTTTCGTCATACCACTTTTGCTCAATTTGTGGTTCACGATTTGGAAGGTTTCCACGCATTGGGAAATCTGTTTTAGGCATTAATAAGGTTTCTTTTAATTCCATCGTACGATCGCTCCTTTTTTATATTCCTCATATAGTTTGCGAAAATAAAAAGAACTTTTCATCACATAAGGACGAAAAGTTCCGTGGTACCACCTTAATTCGCAGTAGAAATCAAAAAGCTACTGCCTCAAACTATTTATCGCATAGTATACGTCATGCTTTTTATCACATGAAAGCTCCTGGTTGATTCTATACTACTCTTTTTATCGGCCTTTCACCGTCACCGACTCGCTAGAAAAAAGTTGATAATATAGCATGGTCCACTCTTCGCTAATATTTACTATATTTGTTTATTATTTTAAAGAATTCAGTTAAAAAAATCAATAGATTTTTTAACTTTTTCCAAAACAATTTCGAATATCATCAACTTTTGTATTTAGGAAATCGATTAATTCATCTTTAATTTGTAGTTGTTGTTGCTCAAACAGTGCTGTTTCCTCCATGATCTTCTCTACATCACAAATGGCTTGCTCAATCATGACCTTAGAAATTTTTTCTGTTTCTTGAATGATTTTAATCGCATCGCGTTTGGCATGTGATTTCAATAATTCAATCTGTTCCAGTTCGGATTTCAAATGGGATTCAGAGTTTTCTTGCATAGTTTGCACTTCTTTTTTTAATGATTTATTTTGCTTTTCTAATGCTTCTATTTGTTCAATCAATAAACAAAAGACACGATAAAGTTCATCATCTGAAAACTTTCCCCACGATTTTTTCATCTGAGTCTTTAATATCTCTGCTGGCGTCATGTCTTCCCCCCCTAACTACACTGTTTTCCCAATAATAACTACAATTCTTCCACTCTTAGTAATTGATTTTTGTGCCAATAGTTTATATCGTCCATATCGTTTAATCGAGATAACATCACCAATTTTACACTGATACGAGTGATTTTGTTCTAATTTAAAATTAAGCTGGATATTTCCTTGCTTCATGTATTCAAACACTTCGGAACGTGAAGCCTTCATCAAGCTAGCCACCACAACATCAAGTCTCATCGAACTGATAATATATTCATTTTCTTCATATTGTTCTAGCTTTTCTAACCCTTTGATATCGACCTTCAGGAGTGAGATAGGATGTCGTCCCACCTTAGTGAAATACCGCATAATAAACGATGCAAACTCTTCACAAATAGCAACATAAATCTTCCCTGTCTCTAACACTAAAATATCACCGACCAACGCTCGGTCAATATTAAGTGCCGTTAGCGAGCCAAGAACTTGTCGATGTTCAATTGTCACTAGACGATGATGATACTGCACCTCATAACCAACCACTGTCTGATCAAACAACTCACCTGATAAATAAGCTGGGATAATAATGGCTCGTTTTCGTTCAGCATTTTTAAAGCCTCCCTCAAATCGAACCACTACATCCTCAAACTCATTCACCAATACTTGAACAACTTGTTGTTCACGTGGTGTTAAAAATTTTGTCTTTTTTATCTTATGACTATAATAAACTTGATGAATCCAGTCATTAACCTTCGTGACAAATTCATATTCGTGTTTATTAAAATGCTCGAGTCTCATAATAAGATATTAATTAATCCTTGCATAGCAAGATCTAACACGATAAATGCGATAATTGGTGAAAAGTCAATCATTCCAAGTGGAGGAATAATTTTTCTGAAAATTGACAAGTACGGCTCAACAAATCCACCAATGACACGCCCTAATTGTGTAGAACGACTTTCTGGAATCCAGCTCATTAAAATGTAAATAATCATTAAGAATTCATAAATTCTCAAAATAGCTGTAAATAATAATATGATTTGTGCCATATGTATTACTCCTCTATTTCTGGTTGTGTTTCGTTCATTGTCACTTGTCCTTCTGTTTCAACATTTTTTGGTGTACATAAGAATAAGTTTGTTCCAACGCGTTTAATATCTCCATCAATAGCATAGATTGTTCCACTTAAGAAGTCGACCACGCGTTTCGCTTGTGATTTTTCTAAGCGTTGTAAATTAATGAAAACCGGATAGTTTTCTTTTAAACAATCTGCAATATCTTGTGCATCTGAGTATTCATTTGGTTCACGAATAATAACTTTATTTAAATTGCTATCAAATTTTAGTTTATTTGTTTCTGTATTCATTGGCATCACAGTACTCTTTCCTTTATTTATCGTTTGATTTGCTGGATTTGATACAACTGTTAAATCTGGTTTAGGGGCTGGCGTTGGTTTTACCACTTCAGGCTCTTCGAACTCTTCTTCGAAGTCATCCATCTCATATTCCTCTTCATCTATTCCCATCATTGTTTTAAGCTTATCTTTAAAACTCATCTTCTTCTCCTCCTATAACTAATTCTCTTTATGTGCTGGATATACTAGTCTTGAAATAGAATGGACCCTAATCGTATATGGGTTGCTCCCTCTTCAATGGCAATCGTATAGTCATTACTCATTCCCATTGATAAATTTGAACACTCTACTCCTTCTAGATTTAACTGTGAAATACTGACCTGTAATTGCTTTAGCGATTTGAAGCAGTCGCGAACGATGGTCTCATCTTCCGTATTTGGAGCCATTGTCATAAGCCCAATCACTTTAATGATTGGATACTCTTTTAAAGCTTGTAAGAACGGAATCACTTCCTCAGAACGAAGACCATGTTTGCTCTTTTCTCCACTTACATTAACTTGAATAAAGCAAGGTAATGGCTGTTGTCGGTATTTCTGTATTTCTTTTGCAAGTGATAAACGATCGAGTGAATGAAGGCAAGCAATCTCATTAATCACGTCCTTCACTTTACGTGACTGTAAGGTCCCTATAAAGTGCCACTCAATAGGTAAAGATAATTGGCATTTCTTCTCTAACAAAGAATCCACACGATTCTCACCCATCATCGTAATTCCACTTTCAAAAAGTGCAATCATTTGCTCTGGATCAGCATATTTTGTTGCAGCAACAATGTTTACAGCTTGTGGATCAGTAGTAAATGATTGGATATTTTGTCGAACTGCATCGACGTTTTTTTGAATATTCATATTACACACCTATCAACTAATAATATTACTGCATGATACTATAAATTATACCATATTTCATATTGAATGGAAAATTTTTTTACGATGTATCTCGTAAATATGACAGCTTAATATTCATTTAATCGCTGAGCCACATTCACAATAATTACATCTTCCCCAATTTTCAAAATTTGATTCCATGGGACGACAACCGCTGATTCATCTTTCGAAAAAAAACTAACAAATCTCATAGAAGGTTGTACTGTAATTGCAATAATTTGTCCTGAGTTTGTATCAATTCTTAAACTTGAAACAAATCCGATGCGCTCACCAGTCACCACATTAATTACATCTTTTTCTTCAATATCACTCAATGTCATAATTGAATCTTTCATCTTCTCCCCCGCCTTCTTATCTTTGTAATTTATTTTATGTACTTCTTTCAATAAATATGTAATATTCAAATTTACATTCAATTTTTATAGAAAAAGAATCAGCGCCAACAAACGCTGATTCTTTCATAATTAACTTTTCATCATTTCTTCCATAATTTGTAGAGCATTCTTTTCTAAACGTGACACTTGGGCTTGCGAAATTCCAATTTCAGCTGCAATCTCCACCTGCGTTTTTCCCATGAAATAGCGATCATGGATAATACGTTTTTCACGTTTACCAAGACGTTTAAACCCTTCTTCAAGCATCAATTTGACACTCCATTTTTCATCCGTAATACTGTCGTCTCTGATTTGATCAATCAAATGAATAGTATCTCCACCATCATTGTAAATAGGAGAGAAAATTGAAACAGGATCAGAAATCGCCTCAACAGATAAGACAACATCTATCGGCTCAACACCTATTGCCGCGGCAATCTCTTCATTCGTCGGATCACGCTGTAATTCAATAGATAGCTGGTCCTTCATCTGAAGCACTTTATAAGCGGTGTCTCTTAAGGAGCGAGAAACACGTAATGAGTTATTATCTCGTAAGTAGCGTCGAATTTCACCAATGATCATCGGAACAGCATACGTCGAAAACTTCACCTCATGTGATAAATCAAAATGATCAATAGCTTTCATTAAACCTAAACACCCAACTTGGAAAAGATCATCTAGATTTTCTCCTCGGTGATTAAATTTTTTTATTATACTTAGAACTAATCTTAAATTTCCTTTAATTAATGTCTCCCGGGCACTCATATCACCACTTTGAAATTTTTTGAATAATTCAACCATTTCTGCATTTGTTAATACCTCTAATTTTGACGTGTCTACACCGACAATATCAACTTTATGTTTAGACATGATGGCCCCTCCTGTTGCATTACATTGTTTCTACAAAGAAGTATGAGCAACATCATGTCATATCATTCATGATTTACCAGTTTATTATTATCTTTTTTTCGACACTTTACTTTGTTTTTAAAACTTCTTTACGAATTTTATCGATGATTTTCTTCTCTAGTCGTGAAATATACGATTGTGAAATATCTAGTTTTTGTGCAACCTCTTTTTGCGTTAACGGATCCTCACCACAAAGTCCAAAACGCATATACATAATCTCTCGCTCACGACGTTTCAGACGGTTAATCGCATCGAACACAAGTTGTCGTTCAACGTCCTCTTCAATATCTTTATAAACCTCATTCTCCTCTGTTCCTAAGATATCTGAAAGCAATAATTCATTTCCATCCCAGTCTACATTTAATGGTTCATCTAATGAAACTTCGTGTCGAATTCTGTTAGTCTTTCTAAGGTGCATTAAAATTTCATTTTCGATACATCGTGAAGCATACGTGGCTAATTTAATATTTTTATCCATCTTAAACGTTTGCACACCTTTAATGAGTCCAAGCGTTCCAATACTAATTAAATCTTCCAAATTAACACCAGAACTTTCAAATTTCTTTGCAATATAAACCACTAACCTTAAGTTGTGCTCAATGAGTGTTTGTCTTGCTCGTTCATCTCCAGCCTGAAAATTTGTTAAAATTCTGAATTCCTCATCTTTTGATAATGGTTCTGGTAACGTTTCATTTCCACGAATATAATTAACATATTTCTTCTTACGTTTAAAAACCCTTTCAAACCAATTGATAAAAAACATCATTAAAGACTGCATTCCACTTCCCCCTTAACTCCCTATCCTTTTATATACTTCTAACCATACTTGGCTGTAATAAAAAATCATACTCATAAAACTGATTTTCTACTACCCCTATCAGCACGTTTCGAACAACTTGGTCATTAATTAATAATAATGTTGGTTTAAAAACTAGTAAGTATTGTTGGTCATCATTAATCACAGAATAACTGGTAGACCAAGATGATATACGATGCTTCATTAAAAAATCTTCCATCGATTCTTTACAAAACATTTCTTTTGGAACCATCATGATAGGCAGCGCTGTTTTTTCATCTATTAGGTGATTTCCAGTATCCACAAAACCACTCCCCTTAATTTCAATCGGTCCGCAAAAAATACGCACATCATAAATAAATTGATTGATTAATTGTTGATCGTTCAACCAGCGAACCTTTAATACATAGATTAAAGTAACGATAAATGCTAGAACAAGTAAAATTAAAATGTATGGAATGATTGTTAAATCAAATTTAATGAAATGACTAATAGTATAAATCGCTCCACTTAAAATAAGACTTAAACAATAGAAATACAATACTTTGGTCATAAAACACTTGATGTTTTGTTTTGAAAATACAATGGCTAGCATCACAAATGGAACTAACCCTACTAAAGTCGTAAAATCCATCATAAATAACAATGTACTGAGAACTAGACTACTGATTAATCCTAAGCTTAAGCGAGAGAGTCTCATTTTTTCATCAGTTAGGATAGCAACACCATTTAAAATAAGGTAATCATATATCAAATTTTGAATGATGAATAAATCGATGTACATAAACCCCCTCCTTCTTCTAACGATGATTACCTCTACATTTTATCCGACTGAGAGTGTAAAATCTGTCAATTCTTTGTTGCTTATTCATTTTATTTAAGACGGATATTATCTTTTTTCGTAAAAACTTTTATTGTTCAAGGTATAAAAAGTATATCTAATATATAAAATACATATATATTGATATCTTTTAATCTCGCCTTGAGTAAACTATTCCACTTACTGAGCCACACTTTCTCTTATTACAATTAACTCATCTTTATTAACAAATAAAAAAAGAGAGCTAAGCTCTCTCTTATTTATAACGGTTCATTAACCAGTTCGGAATCATTTCTACACTATCTCCACCAAATGGTTGACGTTTTGGTTGAGATGGTTTTGGTTGTTCAGCCGATGGTTGTGTTTCCTGCTCTGATTGAGGTGTTGATGTTTTCTTGTTACGATTATCACCAATTAACATTTCAACTGGCTTTGCTGTTGCATTTGTTTCGTCAAATCCAGTTGCGATGACTGTAACGATTAAATCTTCACCTAAATCAGGGTTAATTGTTGCCCCATAAATAATATTAATCTCAGTTGTTGATGCATCACGAATTGTACGTAACGCTTCATCAACTTCAAATAGGGCAATATCCATCCCACCAGAAATATTGATAATTGCATCCGTTGCTCCATCAATATCATTTTCAAGTAATGGACTTGCAATAGCTTTTTTAGCAGCTTCAGTTGCACGGTTTTCTCCCGTTCCAAGACCAATTCCCATGATTGCTGAACCTTTGTTATGCATAACCGTTTTAACGTCAGCAAAGTCAAGATTGATTAAACCTGGTACTGCGATAATTTCTGAAATTCCTTGAACCCCTTGACGCAATACGTTATCCGCTTCACGGAATGCTTCTAACATTGGTGTTGTACGATCAACGATTTGTAATAATCGATCATTAGGAACTGAAATTAATGTATCAACATTAGCCTTTAGTTCCGCGATTCCACGTAATGCGAAATCAGTACGACGTTTTCCTTCAAATGTGAATGGACGCGTGATAATCCCAACCGTTAACGCTCCACTTTCTTTTGCAGCTTTAGCAATAACAGGGGCAGCACCTGTACCAGTTCCACCACCCATACCACAAGTGATGAAGACCATGTCAGCTCCTTTTACTAATTCTTTAAGCTCGCTTAAATTTTCTTCGGCAGCATGTTGACCTACTTCAGGATTTCCACCTGCACCTAAACCACGAGTTAAATCACGTCCAATTTGGAATTTGCGATCAGCAATAGCAAGATTTAATGCCTGTGCATCTGTATTAACAACCACAAATTCTACACCTTGTACATCATTTTCAATCATTCGGTTGACAGCATTACTACCTCCACCACCAACACCAATTACAATAATTCTTGGGGCATACGTAAACTCATTTCCAAATCCGAAACCTTCCATCCCTGAAACCTCCTCTTACTTTTACTTCTATTCTACTTTTTCATCAAATATCATATCGAAAATACGGACTAATACACCACTGTTTTCTAACTTATGATCCATAAATGTTCTGTCATGCCCTTTTGTTTTAGGTGTCACCTCTGTTGATATAGATTCAACCATACTCAAAGGTGAATCTGGTATGACATTCGCATATTGGTCAAAGTCAATTATATTACTTTTTTGTCCAGTCAACAACGACATTTCATGAATAAATGTTGCCATCCCAATTAATTTTACATATTTAGCACTTCTAGCTCCAAGCATTGAAGGAGTAAAGACAGTTACCTCTTGAGCAAAGATTGCTTTTGCTAACAAATTAAACCCTTCAATCTCACTTGCACCACCTGTAAATATATATTGCATCTGGTCATGTTTATAACAATTTTCAATTAAATATTGTTTAACTACCTTCAAAATTGCTTCATAACGAGATGTAATAATATCTGTTAACATCTGACGTGTAACACAGACAAACTGACCATCTAAATCATCAGCATAAATAATCTCGGGAGCAGTTGATTCATGATAAATTCGACCAAAGTTTAACTTTAACATTTCTGCTGTCTGTTCATCTACTTTAAATGCATCACTTATGTGTTGTGTCACATCTTGGCCACCCGTTGATAAAGAGACAGAAGAGACAACTTTACCTGAGTGAACCACTGTAATTGTTGTCATATCCTTCCCGATATTGACATGGCAAGCTCCTTTTTTCAACTGTTCTGACGTAAGAGCGTACATCGTTTCTGCAACACTTCCCAAAACAATATCTGCAATTCTAAATCCTGCTAATTCAGCGATGTTAATTAAGTTGTAAACTAACGAGGCAGAGGCAGTGACTTTTTGTGCATGTAAGATCAATTGTTTTCCAATAATACCAAGAGGGTTTTGAATCGCATTTTTATCATCTACAACAAAAGCTCGCGGCACAATATTAATGGCTACTTGATCATGATATGTTGGCTGATTAATAATATCACGGAACAACTGTTTGATATTAGCATGACTAATTGGTTGATTAGGGTCAAGCTCCAACGAATTAGCCACATTATCAATGCGACATTCTACGCTAGGAACAGCTAATAAAACATTTTGAATGTCTTGCTTTAAATCTGCTTCAACATTAGCTTTTAATAGCTTTAATTTTTCAACGATTTGATTCACATTGACGACATTTCCATTTTCAATTCCAGTTGCTACAACGGATTGCTGCGATAATACATAGAGGCGCTCTTGCCTAATATTACACACCATCATTCTAGCTTCTGCACAACCTATTTCTAAGCAAGCATAAATATTATTTTTCACCTCAAACCACTCCACTAACATATGGGTCTATTACCACAATATCATAATTTATTTTACTATATTTTTATAACAAAGAAAAGACTATTTACAAAATATCATCGGGATAATCACACATTATACACATTATTTATCCACAGTCTACTCTTCAGTTAATAAGCCATTATTTTCATCCCTTAATAGAACCTTTCCAGAGCTTGAATACGGCTCAAAATAGTCTCCTACATCTAAGTGATAGGTTCCTTTTACGCCTTCATACAAACTTGAGACTTTGTCGACCATTGTCTGATAATACTTAAGCTTATTGACCATACTATAACTATTTACATTAATGGTATTCCCATCCTTTAGAAAGAGAGAAAAACGATTAATATCTCCATACATTGGTTCATAGTGAATTTCCTTAATTAAATTAATTAGAATAGGATCAAGTTTTGTCATTGATTGAATAAATAAACTTAAAATTGACTCCTTCAACGTTTCTTTAGTCAAACCGTAAATAACTGTACCTTGACAAGTTACATTTATCGCTTGATCATTAGCAATTAACCTTCCATCACTTAAAACATAGCGAAAACCACCATCAAGCTCAACACATCCGATAATATCTTTTTCTTTCACTTCAATGTTCAACTGATTTAGCCCTGTTTTCTTCACGGTTACATTCGTAATCAGTGGATGTTTTAAAATATCAGTCGCAATTTTTTCCGTGTCTAACTCAAGAAAATAATCTTGATACGTTAGACCCGTCAGATGAATTAACTCTGAACGTGAAACATAGTGTAATCCTTCAAAATAAATCACCGATAGTTTACTCAATGATGATGTAAAATAAAAGATACTCCCAACAATAAGTATAATAAAGAGACTAAAAAAGAAGCTTTTAACCTTCTTCTTTAGTCTTTTTTTAGGTTTATTCTTTGATTTTTGACGATATTGCTCTATTGAAACAACTTTTTTTACTGCCATTCTCCCCTCACCTACCAGTTAAACATTTCAACCTCTGGGTGTAATTCAATTCCATGCTTTTCTAAAACAACCGATTGAACATGTTGAATTAGTTCATAAATATCTTGTGCTGTTGCATCTCCAACATTAACAATAAAATTACAATGCTTCTTTGAAACTTCAGCCCCCCCAATACGAACACCACGTAAGCCTGAGTCTTCAATTAATTTCCATGAATAATGAGGTAGCGGATTACGGAATGTACTACCAGCTGAAGGCATATTCGTAGGTTGCGATTCAATACGACGAACTTTTCGAACTTTCATTAACTCAGCAATCTCTTCATAATTTCCCGGTTCAAGTTCTAACACAGCCTCAACAACTGTCCAATTCTTTTTATCTTGGAGAATAGAGGTACGATAAGCAAATTCTAATTCTTCATTAGATAACCAAATTAACTGTCCTTCTCCATCAATTACTAGCGCTTTTATTAAAATATCTTTAATCTCTTTATTATAAGCACCTGCATTCATGTAAATAGCGCCACCCACTGAACCCGGAACACCTGAAATAAATTCTAATCCTGATAAATTATTTTTTGCTACACGATTAGCAAGTAAGATGGTTGATACACCTGCTCCAACAGTCACTGTATTCTCATTGATTTCAATGTGATCTAATCCTTTATCACACTTCACAATGATTCCTTCGAATAACTGATCCGATGGAAGTAAATTCGAACCTCTTCCAATTACTTTATATTTTAGATCGAGTTCACGAATTAATGTTAATGTTTGAACAAGAGATTCTTTTGAATTTGGCGTTACAAAAATACGAGCAGGCCCTCCCACACGAAACGTCGTATGCTTTGCAAGTGGCTCATTTTCTAATAAAAGTCCTAAATTGTTTTTTGTATACTCTTCTATAAAACTTTTAAACATTAAAAACACCTACTTTTTTTCAATAATTTCATTCATCAATGTTATCAGACGTTGTGCTGCATCTGGAATTCCAAGTTGCTTTGAGGTGTTTTGCATATTTAGACGTAATTGATCATCTCTCATAATCCTATCTATTTCGTTATATAAGCGATCCCCGGTTAACTCTTTCTCAAGTAACAAGACGCCTCCACCATGATCTGTTAAGCTTCGTGCATTATACTCTTGATGATTCGCAGTAACATATGGAGATGGAATTAAAATACATGGAACGCCTAAAGCTGTGACTTCCGCTAAGAAAGTTGCACCTGAACGTCCGACAAATAAATCCATATTAACTAAGTATTGAGGCATGTTATTAATGAATGGTAAAATATGTACATTTTGTAATTCTTCTACATTCTCAATACGATTTTTAATGGCTTCATAATGTTTGTTCCCCGTTACAAAAACAACTTCATAATCTGCTTTTTCATACTCTTTAATCATTGAAATAAAAGCATCGTTAATTGGCTCTGCACCACGACTACCCCCACTAATCATGACTGTCTTTTTATGAGGATTTAATCCTAAAGCACTTTTGCCAACCTTTAATGTCGATACAACTTCAGTAGCTCTTGGATTTCCTGTTAAAACGACTTTATTCTGAGGGAAATACGAACGTGCTTCCTCAAAACAAATGGCTACCTTATCAACATAGCGTGCTAAGAATTTATTCGTCACACCAGGCAAACTATTTTGTTCATGAATAATCGTTGGAATTTTTAATTTAGCGGCACTGTACACAACAGGCCCACAGACATAGCCACCGGTACCGACGACAACATCTGGTTTAAACTCTTTAATATATTTTTTTGAAACCGAAACTGATTTAAAAAACTTCATAATCGTCTTAAAATTCTCTAATGATAATGAGCGTTTAAATCCTGCTATTTCAATATGTTTAAATGGTAACCCTTCATGAGTTACAATTTCATTTTCTAATCCTTTTTCAGTTCCTATGTATAAAACTTCTAACTGGTCATCTACTTGTTGCAATGTTCGAACGACTGCAAGTGCTGGGTAAATATGACCACCTGTCCCACCACCAGTGACAAGGACGCGCATATTCTCACTCCTTATTAGACTGAATCGTCTTTTTTATCATTTTATATTTTAACACACTTTAAACAAAATCCGTTAGCTTAATTTAAAATTCATCTAAATAATGTCTGATTTTATATTTTTTTCTTATTTTTTTATATAATATATTGTTATTTATGGAAATAGATACATTTATTTTTATGTTTTTTTGATTTTATTTCAAATCAATCCATCTTCTATCATATACATTACTATATATTTTAAACCAAAGGGGAATTCCAATGAAAAATAAATTACCTTCAATTGATTTACTAACCCTACTACTCGCTTTAAGTATTAGTACCATCGGTTTAATTTTTGTTCTCTCCTCTTCATATATTTGGGCAGAGTATAAATTTGACGATGCCTTCTACTTTTTCAAACGGCAATTATTATTTGCCGCCATTGGAGTTGTAGGTATGATTGCCATTTCACGAATTGATTATCAAATTTACAAAAAGTATGCCACACCCTTTTTCTTTACTAGTTTAGTTCTATTAATACTTGTTCTCGTTCCAGGAATAGGACTTGTCCGTGGAGGTGCACGAAGTTGGATTGGAATTGGAGCCTTTTCTTTACAACCATCAGAGTTCATGAAACTTGGATTAATTATCTTCTTAGCAAAATATATGAGTAACTATGTTGAAGAAGCAAAGACATTTAAAAAAGGCGTTGTCCCGCTTCTTTTCTTTATTCTACTTGTGTTTGGAATTATTATGTTACAACCCGATTTTGGAAGTGGGATGGTCATTGTTGCTACAGGATTTGTTATGCTATTTATCTGTGGTGTGCCAATCCGTTACTTCATGTATTTTATTTTAACTGGTGTTGCTGGAATTGTCGCTCTTATTATCTCTGCACCTTATCGTCTTGAACGAATTACAGCTTATCTTGATCCATGGAGTGATCCAAGAGGATCAGGATTTCAAATTATTCAATCACTTTATGCTATCGCTCCAGGGGGACTATTCGGAATAGGACTTGGAAATAGTGTTCAAAAACACTTCTTTTTACCTGAACCACAAACCGATTTCATCTTTGCAGTTGTTTCAGAAGAATTAGGATTTATAGGGTCAGTTGGTATTCTTATTCTATTTATTTTATTTTTTGCAAGATGTGCCTATATTATCCTTAAAACAGATGACCTTTTTGCAAAATATATCGTCGTTGGAATTATGTCCATGCTAATGATTCAAGTCATGATAAATATTGGAGTTGTCATTGGACTTCTTCCTGTTACCGGAATCACGTTACCGCTAATGAGTTATGGAGGTTCATCTCTAACAATTACTTTATTATCAATTGGAATCATCTTGAATATTAGTCGCTACATGAAGTAATTCATTGGCTCTACTCCTTTAAATACGTATAGTTCTAGCCACTAATAGTGTATTCAACACTCTGTAAAATGTCCTTACTTAGTAAAAAGCTTTCTAAAAAACTCCTATCAATCCCAATTGATAGGAGTTTAATTTTATTATCAAATAACGTCCAATCCCTCCCTATATACAGAAATATTTTCTACATTTACTCTAGCAATCTAAATAGTTAATATTTCTACCATTCAAAACATCCTATTGTCCAAATACAGGTTTTTAGGATATCAAAAAACTTATCTAGGGTTATATATAAGGCGACAAGATTTTAGCCTAATTTGAACATGAATTTTAACATAGAGACCATTTTGATATAAGTTATGCGCATTTTTTTGTTACAGATCGCATGAGTAAAAACTACAAATGATATTTCGCTATAGATATAAATCAACATTTTAAATCCTCATTAGTATACATTTTAATAAACATAATCATAAAAAAGAAGAGCTTAGTTTAAGCTCTTCTTTTTTAGCCAGACACTTTATTTATTCTTTAATTGTTCAACTAACTCAATAAAGTGATCCCCACGTGTTTCAAAATTAGGATATTGATCCCAACTTGCACAAGCGGGTGAAAGTAAAACATGATCACCTGCCGTGGCAAGTTTAGCTGATTCCTTTACTGCTTCGTCTAATGTCTCTACTACGATACATGGCATCTGGTGCTCATCAGCTAATGCTTTGAATCGATGTTTCGTCTCTCCAAATGTCACAATAGCTTTGATCTTAGAGAAATAAGGGAGCAATCCACTTAAGTCATGCTGACGATCTAATCCACCCGCTAATAGAATGATAGAATCATCAAACGCCTTCAACGCTGTTTGAGTTGCGATTACATTGGTTGCTTTAGAGTTATTATAGTATTTAACACCATTCACTTCATCAACATATTGAAGTCGATGTTTCACTCCTACGAATCGCTTTAACACACGCTTAATGGCTTCTGTGTCACAACCATATAATTTACTGACAGCAACAGCACCTAAGACATCTTGAAGATTATGGTCACCTTTTAACAAAATAGATTCAATATCAATAATCTTTTCATCCTTAAAGTAGACATCTCCTTCAGATAAATAAGCACCATCGACCACACTTGTTAAAGAAAATGGAACACAAGTGGCTTTTGTACGTGATAATCCATTGACAATAACCTCATCTTCTGCATTATAAACACAAAACTGATCAGCCGTTTGATTTGCAATTAAATTCAACTTTGCTTGGCGATACTCATCAATATCTGTATGATAATCTAAATGCGCTTCTGTAATATTCAATAGCAGTGAAATTTGCGGCGTAAATGAATCAATCCCCATTAATTGAAAAGATGATAATTCAGTTACTAATACTTGTTCTTTAGACGCTTGCTGTGCAACTAAAGACGCTACTTCTCCGATATTACCAGCAATTAATGGTTTTAATTGATCTTCTTCTAACATTTCATAAATTAACGTCGTTGTCGTTGTCTTCCCATTTGTCGCTGTAATTCCGATAAATGGTGCCTCACTAACATCATAAGCCAACTGCACTTCAGTTAAAATTGGAATCTTACGCTTGATGGCTTCCATTAATAACGGAACTTTACGATATGGAATTCCTGGATTTTTCACAATTAAATCAAATCCTTGATCTAACAGTTCTAATGGATGCCCGCCTGTCACGACTTCGAATCCTTCTGCCATCATTTCAACCGCATCTGGATTGTCTTCTAATGAATTACGATCATTAATTACTACATTCGCTTTTAATTCACGTAAAAGTCGCGCAGCTGCTTTTCCACTCTTAGCCAATCCAATGACTAATACTTTTTTATTTTCGTATTTAATCGTCTTTTTCATAAGAATCTTCCCTTTAATAAAAGTTTATTCTATCTTCTTAAATGGCAATGAATAAGCCAATTACTCCACAAATTAATGCGATAGCCCATAAGAAGGTCACGACTTTCCACTCACTCCATCCACATAATTCAAAGTGGTGATGGATTGGGGCCATTTTAAAAATACGTTTTTGTGTACGTTTATAATAAGCAACTTGGATGATGACAGATAAAGTTTCAATCACGTAAACTAATCCAACGATGACTAATAGTAACTCTTGTTTTAAGAGAATTGAAACAGCTGCAATGGCTGCCCCTAACGCAAGTGATCCCGTATCACCCATAAATACCTTAGCAGGATTTAAGTTGAAAACTAAGAATCCAAATAATGCGCCTACAACTGCAAAACAGAATAAAGCAATTCCAACTTGTTGTTGAGCGATGGCAATCATTCCAAATGTACCAAAAGTAATGACACTCACTCCACCACATAATCCATCTAATCCATCTGTTAAATTAACTGCATTTGAGAATCCAACCATCCAAAATAAAATGAATAATCCATAAACCCAATATAAATTAATATTAAATAAATTAAAGAAAGATAACTCTGTTGAATAACCGCTCTTTAAAAATAGATAGAAAAAGACTGCTGCTAATACAAGTTGAGCTAATAATTTTTGCTTTGGTTTAAGTCCTTCGTTATTTTTTCGAACAACGATAATAAAATCATCAACAAAACCAATCGCACCAAATCCGACAAGAGTTAAAAGTAGCATCATTAACTCATTACTCATTGTCGCATACTTCGTAAAGAAAACTGTTACTAATAAAATAACAACAATCGAGGTGATGAAAATAATACCTCCCATAGTTGGTGTTCCCGATTTTTTTCGATGAGATTGCGGACCTTCTTCACGAATCGCTTGACCAAATTTTAAACGATGTAAAAAAGGTATGAAGAATGGTCCGATAATCGTTGCGATAAAAAATGAGAAAATTAATACAAATAAAGTTGATTTTAACATTTTATATACCCCTTTTTCTAATCACTTCTTCAACGACTATTTTATCATTAAAAGGAACAATTTTACCATTAATATTTTGGGTTTTTTCATGTCCCTTCCCTAAAACAACAACTAAATCATTCGGCTTTGCTTTTTTTATCGCAGCTTCAATAGCCTTTGCTCGATCCACAATCACTGTATAATTGACACTACTTGTTCCAGATAATAAGTCATAAATAATACTCAGTGGATCTTCATTTCGTGGATTATCACTCGTAAAGAACACATGATCAGATAAACGTGTTGCATGTTTTCCCATAATCTTTCGTTTCGCTTTATCACGATTCCCACCTGCCCCTAAAACCGTAATGATCTGTCCTGTCGCAATAACATTTAAGCAGGTCAAAACTTGGAAAATAGCATCCGGATTATGTGCATAATCAATTACGACTGTCACGCCATCTTGGGTTTTTAAATATTCAAATCGTCCTTCTATTGAAGAGACATTTTCAATAAATGAAACGATTTTTAATGGATCATATCCTAAAGAATAAAAATAGGCAAGCACGGATAAAGCATTGTAAACATTATATTTACCGAATAAAGGAATAGACATTCGCTTCACAAATTCCCCTTTCACATAAAGCGAAAACTCGGTACGCTCTAACGTATAAACAATATCTTTGGCAAACAAATCTGCGTGAGGCTTGCAGCCATAGGTTAGAATACGTCCATTTGTTGCCCCAATAAAATAATCGGCATGTTCATCATCACAGTTTATAATGGCTACTTTATCTTCTTGATAATCACTCAATTGAATAAATGGTCTCATTTTGGTAAAAAGATAATCTTCAAATGTCTTATGATAATCTAAATGCTCTGGGGTGATATTAGTGAAAATTAAACGATCGAATTGAATTTGATCCACTCTATTTTCTTTAATCCCATGGGATGAAACTTCCATAACAAGATAGGGTAAATTATGTTTCACCCCTTCTTTTAATAAATCATTCAAATCTAAACTCATCGGTGTCGTATGTGTCGCTTTTTTCTTTTGTCCAACCCAAGAACCATTCGTTCCAATTAAACCACTATCCACCCCTAAACATTCAAACACATGTTGAATCAGGTAGGTAATTGTCGTCTTTCCGTTCGTTCCAATCACACCAACTAAATTAATATCTTTTGATGGGGTTTGATAATACTCATTTGATACGACAGCCAAAGCTTTTTTAGTATTGAACACTTGAAAGTAGGGAATATCAAATGTTAAATCTTCTTCTCCAACAATGGCAATTGCGCCGTTTTGAATAGCTTTTTCAATATATTCATGTCCATCTTGATCCTGACCTTTAATCGCAAAAAAGACGCCCCCAGGTTCGATTTCACGAGAATCGTAAGCTAAGTTAGAAATAACTTGGTTTTCCCCTATAAATCTAATTCCTAACAAATCACTCATTTCTACTAAATTCATACTATCTCTCCAATCTTTATATTAATTGCCTAAATATAATCTAACTGTTCCACCTTCAATGGTACGTGAAAAGGCTGCTGGCTGTTGAGAAATAACTTTTGTCCCTTCACCGTGATATTCAATATTATACAGATAAGAAGATTCAATCTCTTTCGGCTCCTTCCCAACAAAATCTGGAACCGTTACATATTTTGTATCTGTCCATAGATATTTTTTCTCAATTTGTTCTTCACGAGGTTCAACTCCGATATACGGTAGTGCCTCTGCTAAGATTGAACGGGCAATTGGGGCGGCAACAACTCCACCATACTGAACCGTGTTTTTCGGGTTATCAATTGCTACATAAACAACTAACTGAGGATCATCCATGGGTGCAATTCCAACGAACGAAAGAATATACTCTCCGCTAATATATGCTCCATCTTTTGCTTTTTGGGCTGTCCCTGTTTTACCTCCTACACGGTACCCATCAATATACGCACCCTTCCCACTTCCTTGTGCACCAACCATTTCTAAGGCATAACGCATCGTTTCCGATGTTTCCTCAGAGATGACACGACGTTTGATGCTTGGCTCGCGTTCGTATAATACTTCATTCGTATAGGGATGCAACATTCGCTTCACAATATAAGGTTGCATTAAATTTCCACCATTTACAGCGGCACTCACTGCTGTTACTAATTGAATCGGTGTAACTGAGTTTCCTTGTCCGAATGATGAAGTCGCTAGCTCAACATTTCCAATGTTGTCTGGATTAAAGATAATTCCTTGAGATTCTCCTAACATATCGACACCCGTTTTTTCATTAAATCCATAAGCTCGAATGTACTCAAATAATTTCTCTTTCCCTAAACGTTGCCCAAGTTCAATAAATCCCGGGTTACATGAGTTCATAATGACTTCTAACATCGATTGATCACCGTGTCCACCAGCTTTCCAGTCACGAATACGTACTCCATCAACAATGGCATAACCAGGATCGAAAAAGCGATCTTCAAGCTTCATGACTCCTTCTTCTAACGCAGCAGAAAAAGTTACAATTTTGAAGGTTGAACCTGGCTCATACGTTGACCAAATTGGTAAATTTCGGTTAAAAATTTCTTGATCATAATCTTGATAGTTTTCAGGGTCATAGGTTGGCCGCGAGGCCATTGCTAAAATTTCACCTGTATTTGGGTCCATAATTATACCTATCATTTGATCAGGATCATATTTAGCAACTGCATTATCAAACTCTCGCTCCAAGATTTCTTGTAAATGTAAGTCAATCGTCAGCTCAATATCCAATCCTCGCGAAGCGGGAGCATAATCATCTGAAAATTGTGGTAAAGAGTTCCCCTTGGCATCAGAAAAATATTTCCATACCCCGTTTTCTCCCATTAAGTAATCATTATACACATACTCAAGACCAGTAATTCCTTGGTTATCGATTCCTGTAAATCCAATTGTTTGAGCTAATAAATTTCCATATGGATAGCTTCGTTTCACATCATTCACCAGATATACCCCATCCAAATTAGCCTCTTGAATAGCTTGAACTTGCTCAAGTGAAAGTTTACGTCCTTCAGGCTGTATTCTTTCAATGGAAACACCATGTGTGACATGCCTTTTCGCTTCTTCTACGCTTACTTCTAACACTTCAGCTAAGACTTCAGACGTTCTATCAACATCTGTGACTTGCTTTGGGATGACAATCACAGATGGTGCCACCTCATTTTCAACAATTGCATCATGATTTCGATCATAAATAATACCACGTTGTCCTTCAATCGGTAAATTTCGTGACCATAACGATTCGGCTCGGTCAACCAATGTCCCTGAATTAAAAATTTGCAAATACGCAAGTCGAATAAACAGTGCTATAAAATAAATTAAAATGATTGAGAGCAATACGACTAATCGTCGTTGTATAACTCCTGACTGTTTCATCTCTTATCCCCCTTATTGAATTGAATTAAGATTCGTTTATTACCTCTTCTACATCCATAGTAAATATATGAGTGCACGCTTGAGTAAATACATAATCCTTCACTTCAAATCCCTTTTATTCAAATTTATTACACTTATTTACTCTTTATGAAAACTATTTTTACTTCATGTGATGAATCTAGACTCATCTACTGCTCTCTATGTAAACAAAAAAAAGACCTAATTGCTCCGATATAGCAATTAGGTCTTTTTTTATTTATTGAGAACCTTCATCTTTGGATTCAGTTGTTAAATCTTCAGGTTGTATCTGAACTTCTTGCAAGTTAAGTTTTTCATTAATTTGAGTTAAATCTTTCGTTAACGTCAGCGTTATTCCAATTGGATTTGTCAACAACTGTCCTTGTTGAATAGATTGTTCCAACACATATCCTTCTCCCATGTACTCGACCTGTAATCCTGTTAACATCGCAAACTGAACCACTTCATCTTTCGTCCACCCAGTAAAATTAGGTAAGGCATATGTTTTTGAGGTTTGAATAAACACCTTGCTTCCAACACTAACAGAAGACATTGCTTTTGGAGATTGAGCAAATATTTGCGTTCCATCCCCAATAATAATTGGTGTTAATCCTGCCTCTTCAATTTTTAGAACGGCTTCCTCGATTGATTCATTAATAATCTGTGGAACTTCTGTATTTTGATAAACATCAGCAATATCCACGACTGGTGTTTTTTCAGCTCCTAAATAGACTAACGAATTTTGCATAACAAAGCGATAAATTTGTCCTAATTGATCATGTCCACCTGTTTCAGGTCGTTTCATTGCAACATACATCACCAATTCCGGATCTTCAGCTGGAGCAAATCCGATATAACTATACAGATACTCATTGGCTAAGTAACCATTGGCTCCATCTGCAATCTGAGCTGTTCCAGTCTTCCCACCACTTGTAAAACCATTTAAACTATACGCAAGTCGCCCAGAACCGGTTTTATTTGAAGTAACACCAACCATTAACTGCTTTACCTGTTCAGCCGTTTGAGCGGTAATTGGTGTTTCTCCCAGTTCTGCTTTAAATTCATAAATCATTTCCTCAGTATTTGAATCATAGACTTGTGAAATCAATTGAGGTTTAATAATTTGCCCACCATTTAAAATAGCTGAAATAGCTTGAATATGCTGAATGGGAGTCGTTAAAATCCCTTGTCCAAATCCAGCCGTCATTTTTTGTGTTAAATCCCAATCTGTTGGCAATGTTCCAGCACTTTCTGATGGAAGTGGTAATCCTACCTGACTTCCAAATCCAAACGCTTCTAAATATTCAATATATTTATCCGGACTAATCCAATTCGTTAACATATCAATAATCGCAGTATTTGAGGAACGATAAAATCCTTCATCATAAGTGATTGTTCCCCAAGTTGTATTATAGTCTCGAATCGTTGATCCATTAACTAAGCGAGATCCTGACTCATAAAACTGACTCCCTGAATACTTTCCTTCATTAATCGCTGCTGCATAAGTATAAATTTTCATCGTCGATCCCGGTTCAAATGGTTCAGAGACAACTGGATTATTATAATTCTCAATATCTCTAATGTTAGGATCAAAACTCGAACGACTTCCCATCGCCAAAATTTCACCCGTTTTTGGATTAGCCACAACAGCTACTAAACTTTCAGGATTAGCTTGTTCCCAAACTTTATTCATCGCTTCCTCTAAAAAAGTCTGAATCGTTGAATCAAGTGTCAAATAAAAATCATAACCATGTTTTACTGGTTGAATCACATATTCTTTTTTATTGGGCTGTAAATAACCTTTTTTATCTTTAATATATTGGATAACTCCATCTTTTCCAGCTAAATATTCATCTAAATAAAGTTCTAATCCCATTTCACCCTTTAAGACATTTGTTTCTTCATTTAGCTTCGTATAACCTAGCGTATGCGAAGCGAAAATACCATTTGGATAAAATCGCTTAGTATTTTGTCGGAATCCAATTCCACTTAATCCTAATTGATCAATTTTTTCTTTTTCTAAATAGGTTAACTGTCGCCCTGCTGTCCCAAACTCTACTTGATAAGCATCTTTCGATAAAATTTCAACAATTTCTTCTTTTGACAAATCAATAACTGTACTTAATTTCTCTGCTGTCTCATCAATATCCTCAACCACGTCACCATACTCTTCGTATAAATTGGCGTATAAGGTATATGAAGTTAATTGTTCTGCTAAAGCATTTCCATCACGATCATATAAAGTGCCACGTCTTCCTGTTACAACTTCCTCGACTAAATATTTTTCAAGAGCAAATTCATATAAATCCGTCCCTCTTGTTTGTCCCGTTACCGCAATTTTAACAAAACAACCAGCTACATATAAAAATAGCACTCCAAAAAAAGCTGTCGTTATGAACAGTGTCCATCTCCCCAAGTTATTTAATTGTTGTTTCTTTCGTTTCACCTACATCAACCTCACAACTCATTCTCTTTCTTGATGTTAAAAATACGGAGAGTAACCGAAGTTACTCTCCAATCGTAATCGTATTCTCATAAGTTGAAAGACCATTTTCTTTCGCAATTTCCATCGCACGTGAATAGGTCGATAATTCTGAAATTTTTGAATATAACTCTTCATTTACGACCACTTGTTGGTCAATTTCAAGTTTCTTTCTCTCTACCTGATAATGAAGCTCATTAATTTGAGCATCTAAATACAGTTGTCCAATTAAAAGAAGAAATACTCCTACGACTGTCATCCCTACTAATCCTTGTAGTGAGTATAATCCTTTTTTCTTCGCTTTTCGTTTTTGAGTTGGTTTAACCGTTCTTCTTTGAAGCGGCTGTTGCTGTTCAACCTGTCTTTTTAATGGACTCATCTATTTTCCCCCTTATCCTATTTTAACTTCATTGCTACCCTTAATTTAGCAGAATGCGAGCGATTATTCTCTGCTAATTCCCCTTCGTCAGCAACGATCGGCTTACGTGTAATGACCTTAAATTCTGGCTGGAATTCCTCAGGAATAATTGGTAATCCACGTGGAATATCTTTCGCTTCACTTCTCTTTTTGAACATATGTTTACAAATTCGATCTTCTAATGAATGGAAAGTGATAACCGCAACACGCCCATTAATCGCAAGCATATCCATGGCATCCTTTAGAGCATATTCGAATACTTTGAGTTCATCATTTACTGCAATACGTAATGCTTGGAAGGTACGTTTAGCAGGATGTCCACCTTTTCGACGCGCAGGTGCAGGAATCGCAGATTTAATGATTTCAACCAATTCAAATGTCGTTTCAATTGGCTGCTTTTCACGATAGCGCTCAATAGCACGTGCAATCTGTTTTGAAAACTTCTCATCACTATAAACACGGAAAATAAATTCTAAATCTTTATATTCCCACTCATTAACAATTTCATAAGCTGATAATTCGGCTTCTTGATCCATACGCATATCTAATTTTGCATCATGGTTATAACTAAATCCACGCTCTGGTGTATCAAATTGTGGAGATGAAACACCTAAATCAAAAATAATTCCATCAATTTTTTCAACTCCTCGTGCATTTAACTCGTCCTTCAAATGAACAAAATTACTTTTAATAATCGTGAAATTATTTCCAATCGCTTGTAGACGTTTCGTTGCATTTTCAATAGCAAATGTATCTTGATCAAATGAATACAAATGCCCAGTCGTTAGTCGTTTTAAAATCTCGCTACTGTGGCCTCCTCCACCTAATGTGCAATCAACGTAAATTCCATCTTCTTTGATGTCTAAATTTTCAATTGATTCATGAAGTAATACTGAGTAGTGATTAAACATGGTTGAAACCTCCTATAAATCAACTCTTATATCAGTGATATATCAAGTTCTGTTTCTTTAATTTATCGATTATAACTAAATGACCTATCTACGATGAATAGGTAACATTCTTTCGTATCATCAGCAAAAAGTGTGTTTATCATGCATCCTCAACAAATATCTATTAATCTAATAATAAAACTATAAATGATGGCTTATATATCCACTTTTCACCACTAATTATACATTATCTCCATTGCATTTGAAATAAATTTGAAATGATTTATACAAAAAAATTCTAATGTTCCATCTTCTTTCATATAATGATCATTTAACTTTAAAAAAAGCTCCCCAAAAATTGGGAAGCTTTTTTCTATTCCTCTTCAAGCGCCATTTCAGCTAGTACTTCATGATATTGTTTGATTAAATCTTCAAAAATCTCTAATACTTCTTCACGTCCTTCATGTGTTTCAGAAGAATAAGCAACAAACACATCATTTTCATCAAAATCAAGGGTTTCCTTAATTAATTTTTCTTGTTTTTTATGTTGGCTGCGATTAACTTTATCTTTTTTTGTTCCAATCACTAAAGTTGGAATCTCATAGTATTTATATAAACTATACATCGCAATATCTTCTTGAGTCGGTTTATGACGGTAATCTACTAGCAAAACACCTAAGATTAGCTCATCACGTTCGACTAGATACTCTTCAATCATACGTCCAAATGACTCTTTTAATGAACGATTAACTTTTGCATATCCATAACCAGGAACATCAACTAAATACATCATATCATTAATGTTATAGAAATTTAATGTCTGAGTTTTCCCTGGACGACTTGATACACGCGCTAATTGTTTGCGATTTGTTAATGAGTTAATGAAAGAGGACTTTCCTACATTCGAACGCCCTGCGAAAATCATCTCTGGTAATCCGTCCGTTGGATAGTGTTCCGCACGAACACAACTTTTTACATATTCTGCTTTATTAATTTGCATATAATCAACACCTTATCGTAATGCCTGCTGTAATACTTCATCAATTGTTGAAACTGGGATAAATGTGATATCTTCTTTCACACTTTGTGGGATATCATCTAGATCTTTTTCGTTATCTTTTGGCATAATAACAACTTTTAATCCCGCACGATGAGCCGAAATTGATTTTTCTTTTAATCCACCAATTGGTAACACGCGGCCACGTAATGTTACTTCACCTGTCATCCCAACTTCACGCTTAACAGATTTTTTCGCTAATGCTGAGACAAGAGCTGTTGTCATCGTTACCCCAGCAGATGGGCCATCTTTTGGAGTTGCTCCTTCTGGAACATGGATATGAATATCATGATCTTTAAACATTAATGGATCAATTCCGAAACGTTCTGCATTCGCACGAACATAACTAATCGCTGTTTGTGCAGATTCTTTCATCACATCTCCCAATTTACCTGTTAAAACCATTTTCCCAGTTCCTTTATAATACGTCACTTCGACTGGTAAAATATCACCACCAAATTGTGTATAAGCTAATCCAGTTACCACTCCAATTTGGTCTTCTTGTTCCACTAATCCATGAGTAAACTTATGTTTACCAAGTAATGAAACAAGCACTTCTGAGTTGACATGAACAGTTTCTAACTTTTCAGTCAATAATTTTCTAGCTACTTTACGACAAATTGATCCAACTAATCGTTCAAGCTGTCGAACTCCCGCTTCACGTGTGTAATATTGAATCATTTCCATAACAACACCATCAGCTACTGTTAATTGCTCAGTTGTTAATCCATGTGCCTCTAATTGACGTGGAATTAAATAACGCGTTGCAATTTCAGCTTTCTCTTGCTCTGTATAACTATCTACATGAATGATATCCATACGATCGCGAAGTGGTGCTGGAATATTTTCTAAATAGTTAGCTGTTGCAACAAATAAAACTTGTGATAAATCATACTCTTCTTCTAAGTAATGATCACTGAAATGACTGTTTTGTTCAGGGTCTAAAACTTCTAACATCGCAGAAGCTGGATCGCCTTTATGATCACTTGCCATTTTATCGATTTCATCTAATAAGAAAACCGGATTTGTTGTTCCAGCTTTTTTCATCGCTTGAATCATACGCCCTGGTAATGCGCCTAGATAAGTACGACGATGGCCTCGAATCTCAGATTCATCTTTGACACCACCTAGGGAAACTTTCACAAACTTACGTCCTAAAGCATCAGCAATTGAACGCGCTAATGATGTCTTTCCTACACCTGGAGGACCAACTAAACATAAAATTGTTGATGGATTTTTCCCTGTCATTGTTTTAACCGCTAAATACTCTAAAATACGTTCTTTTACTTTTTCTAAACCGAAATGTTGATCATTTAATGTTTGTTCAGCAAATAAAATATCTTTATTATCTTCTGTTTGTACGTTCCATGGTATTGCTACTAACCATTCTAAATAAGTACGTACAACCCCTGCCTCACTTGAATTAGCCGGTAACATCTCAAAACGCTTAATTTCTTCGAGTGCCTTCTGTTTCACTGCTTCCGGCATTTGTAACGACTGCACTTTCTCTCGGAACTCTTGGCTCACCGATTCTTTCGAATAGTCATCACCTAGTTCCTTTTGAATAGCTTTCATTTTTTCACGTAAATAAAACTCTTTTTGATGTTCATCAAGCGAACGCTTAACCTCTTGATTAATCTTCATTTCTAATTGTGCAATATGCTTTTCTTTTTCAATTTCTTTTAAAAGAGCCGTTAAACGTTCCTCAACTGAAGTCATTTGTAAATACTTCATTTTATCTTCTTCAGAAATTCTTAAATAAAAAGCGATAATATCTGAAATCTTTTCTGCTGTTTCTGCCCCATCAATTAACGCTGTGACATCAGCTGGATGTGCAAATAATAAACTTCCATGTTCAGATACTTCCTCCATTAATAAACGAAGCATCGCCTCTTCTTGATCAGAATCCATTAAAACGGATGGCATGGTTTTAACCACTGCTTCAAAGTACGGTTCAAGCTGCGTATACTCTTCAACTTCAATACGAGCAATCGAATTAAACTTAACTTTATAATGCCCATTTGGAAGTTTAATTTTCATTGTAATTTTAGCAATCGTCCCGTATTGGAATAAATCATCACTTTGAGGCGTTTCTACATTTGGATCCACTTGAGAAACTAATACCACATAATTTCCATTAGCTTCACATGCTTCTAATGCCTCAATCGATTGTGGACGACCGATTTCTAAGCGAACTTCTGTATTTGGTAATGAGATGACGCCGCGAACTGGTAAAACAGGCAACGTATGCATCTCGACACTGTTTACATCTATTCTCATTTCCACTCACCTCACTAGTACTTTTAACACCACATATTTTGGTCGATAACAGGAATTTCATGTTGACATTCACTGTTGTACGGTTAATTTTCGATCAACAACTTCAAGTTATATCATAAGCGGACACTTCAGATGATATAGAAAAGGAAGCTATTCGCTTCCTTACTCTATCTTCTATTATAGCACAAAAAACTTTAAAAATATTAGTAAATACTAATTATGCTACATCATTTTTAAAAACTAATGTTGGTTTTTCATTATGCACAATCACATCACGTGTGATAATACATTTTTCAATATTATCTGTTGATGGGATTTCAAACATAACATCTGTCATGATTGACTCAATGATAGAACGTAATCCACGAGCTCCGGTTTTACGTTCAACTGCTTTTTCAGCAATAGCTGAAATCGCTCCTTCATCAAACTCTAATACAACATTATCCATTTGGAAGATTTTTTTATATTGTTTCGTCAATGCATTTTTTGGTTCTGTTAAAATACGTACTAAATCCTCTACCTCTAATGGGTTTAATGCTCCAATAATCGGGAAACGTCCAATAAACTCTGGAATTAATCCAAACTTTAAAAGATCATCCGGTTGGATATGACTGTAGATTTCTTTTTTACTCATGTTATTAGCTTTTGAATCCGCTCCAAATCCAATGACTTTCTTACCGATACGACGTTTAACCACTTCTTCAATTCCAGCAAAAGCTCCACCAGCCATGAATAAGATGTTTGTTGTATCAATTTGAATGAATTCTTGATTTGGATGCTTACGTCCACCTTGTGGTGGGACATTGGCAACAACACCCTCTAAAATTTTTAATAAGGCTTGTTGAACCCCTTCACCCGAAACATCACGAGTAATTGACGGATTATCTGAGCGACGAGCAATCTTATCAATTTCATCAATGTAGATAATTCCACGTTGAGCTTTTTCAACATTAAAATCAGCAGCTTGTAACAAGCGAAGTAAAATGTTTTCAACATCTTCTCCAACATATCCCGCTTCTGTTAATGATGTTGCATCGGCAATCGCAAATGGGACATCTAACACTTTGGCTAAAGTTTGTGCTAATAACGTTTTTCCACTACCTGTTGATCCTAGTAATAAGATATTACTTTTTGAAATTTCAACATCGTCGTTAGCTTCACTATTTGAAGTTAGGCGCTTATAGTGATTATATACCGCTACAGCTAATACTTTTTTAACATCCTCTTGACCAATGACATACTCATTTAATAGTTCATAAATTTCTTTTGGTTTTGGTAAAGTTTTAAATTCTTCACTTAACTCATCAGACTGTTCATTTTCAATAATTTCCGAACACATTTGGATACATTCATCACAAATATACACCCCAGGTCCAGCAATTATTTTATTGACTTCATCATGACTTTTCCCACAAAATGAGCAGGTAATATCAATATTATTCATCCTTTACACCTCCATACAGTGACAAATCTCATTATTGAGTAACTACTATCAATATATTCAGCTACCCTCCAAATTATTAATGTCCATTTTAGACATTTTTTGCAACCTCTTATATTGCACAAAATGAGGCACGAATGCTACGCGCCTCATTAAAAATAATGATCAAATAAATCAATTAATTATTTACGAACTGCTTTTTCAACGATGAAGTCAACAGCTTTTTGAACTTTTAAGTCTTCTTTTAACATTGCTAAGCTTGGTAATTGAGCTTTTAACTCTTCTAATTCACGTCCGTATGCTTGAGCAATTTCAGATAATTTTGCGTTCACTTCTTCTTCAGTTACGTCGATGTTTTCAGCTTTAACGATTGCTTCTAATGTTAAGTTGTAGCTTAAACGTTTTTCTGCTTCAGGGCGTAATTGAGCTTTGAATTTATCCATATCCATTCCTGTGAATTGGAAGTATAAATCTAAGTTAAATCCTTGCATTTGGAAACGTTGGTCAGCTTCACGAACCATTTGAGCAACTTCTCCCTCGATCATTTCAGCTGGGATTTCGAATTTAGCATTTTCAGTTGCTTTTTCAACTACTGTATCGATGACATGGTTACGAGCAGCAGTTTCTTTTTGAGCTTTGATTGATTTTTCTAAATCTGCTTTTAAGTCAGCAACTGTTTCGATTCCTTCACGATCTAAATCTTTAACAAATTCATCGTCTAATTGTGGTAATTCGCGAGTTTTTACTTCGTGTAATGTTACTTTGAATACTGCTTCAGCTCCTGCTAAATCAGCTGAATGATATTGTTCTGGGAAAGTTACTGTGATTTCTTTAGTTTCTCCAGCATTCATTCCTACTAATTGCTCTTCGAATCCTGGAATGAATGAGTTAGATCCGATTACTAATGGATGGTTTTCACCTTTTCCACCTTCGAATGCTACACCATCTTTAAATCCTTCGTAATCGATAACTGCAGTATCACCATTTTCAACTGCACCTTCTTTTACTACGATTTCAGCATGGTTTTGTAATAATTTTTCTAATTCAGCTTCTACATCTGCTTCTGTTACTTCAGTTGATAATTCTTCAACTTCGATTCCAGTATATTGTCCTAATTCTACCTCTGGTTTAACAACAACTGTTGCTTCAGCAACTAATTCTTGTCCTTTTCCAATTTGTTTGATATCCCAAGATGGTGCTGCAACTGGAGCAATGTTTGTTTCAGCAACTGCATCCATGTATGCTTTTGGTAATAATGCATCTAATGCATCTTCGTATAATGCTTCAACACCAAATTTTTGTTCAAACATTGGACGAGGCATTTTTCCTTTACGGAATCCTGGTGCTTGTAAATTTTTTGATACTTTTTTAAATGCAGCATCTAATGCTTTATCGAATGATTCTGCTGAAAGAGTGATTGTTAATTTTACTTTATTAGTTTCTACTGTTTCAACTTTAACTGACATGTCTAATAACCTCCATCTATTAACGTTGCGTTTACATCTTTGTAACAACTTTTAAATTATAACATAGGCTTTTCCTAATTTCTACATTAATGATGATAAACTTAGGATATACTGACTCATTTTGTATGTGATGTCAGTCATTGTATTTAATTTATCATCAAGCCCCTTTTGCTGCCTAACTAACTCCAGTTCAATCCCTAAGAGCATACGAGCTAATTCTTGGACGACTTCCCCTGGATTAACTTCATCTACAAACGGAAAGAGACACTGGTAAAAGAAGATTAGATGTTGTTTGAGTAATTGCCTTGTGTCCTCATCCACCTCAATTTCAAAGAGAAGGTGAATGGCCTGATTGAGTTGCTCATAAAATTCATCTAAACTATCTGCAGTTGTTTTAAGTTGTCTACTCATCATTTCACTATCAAAATTCACTTCACATTCAATTCCCTTTTGTACTAATAATTCAAATAACATGGTTTTGATAATAGGCTGAGAACAATTATTTAAAATAGACTCAAATTCCTCTTGAAATAACGTTAATTGAATCGGGTCAATTGCCTGCAAATCAGATAACACCATCAATCGGGTCTCAAAGCTAGATTCATTTTTTAACACTTGAATTTTTTTATCAATCGTTTCATACCAATAACTTTCATAGTATGTTTTTAATTGATAAACCAATTCAATGAGGTTCTTATTCGTTAAAACGTTTAACCCTAACTCTCGACCATATTCTAACTGCTTGGTCTCTACTACATCACCTGGAAGTTGAAACATCGTGACTAATATATCATGGGCCGCTACAATTAAGTCTAAACAATTTGCCGCTTTTATTTCTAAAATAAGTGCCTCACACATTTCAAATTCGCCTTTTAACATATAGGCCGTAATCAACTGCTTTTTCACTTCGAACTCAATCTTTTGATCTTTAACAACTTCTAAAAAATCTTCTAATAAACAAATTGCTTGGTCAATATAACCCTTTTCCATTAATTTAGTTGCTTGATCGATCTTTTCTTCATAATTTGTCGGGAAGTCATAAATCATTGCCATCTTTTCACCTCATGCGTTTATCTTGTAAACAACCCTTGTTTAATATTCACTTGAGTTTAGTTTTTTTGGTTCTATAATATTTGGTGTGGGTGATTCCCACACTTCTTTTATTTGGAATAAAAAATAAGTATAAAAAAAGAGACATCACGTCCCAAATTCTATACCATGTAATTGACCAAAAAAAACACGAAAGGATTGGGTTTATGTCTCACAATAATTGTATCTTAACTTTACTCGATTTAAAAGATAAAAATATTACTTTTTCAGAAAATTGGATGGAAGATGTTCAGATTAACGGGATCCGCTCTAAGGTCATTTCTGGTATCCTCTCTTTTCAACCGACCCATTGTTACAACTGTGGTCATCTCTTTGACTCACAAATCATTAAACACGGCTTCAAAACCTCTCGTATTAAGATGATGAAACTCTCTGGCTTTGATACCTATCTCGATTTAAAAAAGCAACGCTATAAATGCCGTCATTGTGATCGTACCTTTACGCTTAAAACCTCTCTCGTAGAATCTAATTGTTACCTTTCTAATCCCCTTAAACAAGCCATTTTCCTAGAGGCTAGCCATAAAAAATCCGAGTCAGATATTGCCCGTGAACTCAACGTATCCCATTCAACGGTCAATCGGATCATTCATACATCGTACGAGGAACAACCCCTTCATTTTAACTCTCTTCCAAAGGTGCTTTGTTTTGATGAGTTTAAGTCGGTCAAATCAGCGGAAGGGGCTATGTCATTCATTTTTTGTGATGCTTCTAATGGGAAGTTAATTGATATCGTTGAAGACCGTCGTCTAAGCACTTTAAAACCTTATTTCATGCGATTTTCTAAGGAGGCCCGTGAAGGTGTAACTCACGTTGTTATTGATATGTATGCTCCGTATATGACACTCATTAAAGAGGTGTTTCCCAACGCTAAAATTGTTTTAGATAAGTTCCACGTCGTTCAACTTTTATCTCGTGCCCTCAATAAAACTCGTATTCGCTTCATGAACCAAAACAAAGAATTCTACAATAAATTCAAACATTATTGGCGCCTTTTATTAAAAGCCCAAGAGGATATCCATTCTACCCACTACTTCTATTCTAACTGTTTCAAAAAGCAGATTTCTCAACAAGAAATCATCGACTTTTTACTCGCTTTAGATCCGGAATTAAAAGCCACTTATGACTTCTATCAAACCATCAAACAGGCCATCAAACTTCGCAACTTTGATGCTTTTCATCATGCCATTCAAAACCCCTCTGACTTACTTTCACCTGAAATGAAAACAGCTTTAAAAACATTAACTAACTACCAAGATTATATCAAAAATACGATTGAAACATCTTATACCAATGGAGTGCTTGAAGGGATTAATAACAAGATTAAAGTGATTAAACGCATGGCCTTTGGATACCGTAGTTTCTATCATTTCAAAGCTAGAATTTTGATTATCCATAAGTACACCTTTGAACAAAAAAATAAAAGGAATCAAACTGCTCAATGAGCAGCTTAATCCCTCACGATTACAGGTATAAAATTTCTTCACCCACACCAGTTGACAAAGAGCCGTTTTTTTCCGTTTCATCTTCCTTTTTAAACAACAAAAAAAGAACTACAATTATGTAGTTCATTATCTTCTATCAAATGGCATCCCGGGAGGGATTCGAACCCCCGACCGACGGCTTAGAAGGCCGTTGCTCTATCCAGCTGAGCTACCGAGACATTTTTTATTCAAAAACATTAAACAAACGACCAACATCGGACGTTAATATACACCTAACGCTTAGACATTAAAAAAACTACACCGTTGTAGTCATTTAGTTCAATTAAGTGGCATCCCGGGAGGGATTCGAACCCCCGACCGACGGCTTAGAAGGCCGTTGCTCTATCCAGCTGAGCTACCGAGACATTTTTTGTTTTGTTTTCCACATTGATTATTTTAAACCATTTACTGACGTTTGTAAACAATTTTTTACTCATTTATTCATGAATTTTTTTCCAATTAAAAGAGTTAGATAAATGATCAAAAGGTTTATCTAACCCTATCCCTTATTAAATGAAAATATTCTTTTATTAGTCAACTCTGCCTCAATAGCTGTTTATCGATGAATTAAAATAAAGTCTAATTCTGATAATGACTTTAACTAGTTTGAAAAAGAGGGGAATTTTAGAAATCCCCCCCTCTTTTTATTTTAGATATATTAGAGAACTATATAATTATGAAAACAGAAGTGTATTTCATCCCTGGATATCAGTCTTAGTTGCTCAATTGTTTTAATACTAAAACTGACGATAGTCCAACTAAAAGTTTTCCAATATAAAAAACTTATCTGACTTATATTTATTTTCCTTTGATATTGACAAACTCATCTATACTAACTTAACCTAATGGGAATTCTTTATGATCTAGCACTTGGCTAGGAACATGAACACACTGAATATCATAAGGCCCATATTGTATCACTTCTAGTTTTTTAACCCATACCCAACGGTCATAAGGAAATAATTTAATAACTTCAGCATATTCATGATAAAAATCATCTAAATAAGCTTGACACTCTGCTTCTGTATGAAACGGCATTTCAATTTGAATAAACGAACGTTTATATTCCTCTACTTTTTGTTCAACAAATGAAGCTAATAAGAAACCACTTAATGCTAACTCACGTTGACCCCAAGCTGAAATCTTACATTCAACCTCTTGTAGTGATTGATTAAAAACATCTTCACTCATCATTTGATTCACTGTAGGTTTCCAATATACGTTCATAATTGATCCCTCCAAATGGTTTCATTAGACGCCTTTTCTTTTCTGCTAATCTCACTCATTCATCGGATCACCACACTGATTTTTTTATTATCTGTTGTTAATGAGATTACCCCCCAAAAAAGAAAGCGTTTTATATTTATAATATACGCATCTTTTTTAAAAAAATGAGTATTATTTGTTGATTTTTTTGTATTTTTCTATTTTTTTCTAATTAAAATTTACATTAGGAATTCATTCACAATGATATACTACCGTTCACAATTGGAATTTTTTTGAAAAAAACACTTGCAACTGCTATAAGATATGATATAATAAATTTGTAAATGCCAGTGTGGCGGAATTGGTAGACGCAGTGGACTCAAAATCCACCGAAGCTTACTTCATGCCGGTTCGAGTCCGGCCATTGGTACCAAACCGAACAATAAACACCGATTAAGGTGTTTTTTTTATTTTTGATGACATAAACACAGACAACTCTTCTTTATTTTCATATGGTATATTGAGGATACCAAATCACTCATACATCCTAAAAACATTCCTAATTCAGTCTAATATCCAACTTTCCTACAACACTTTAACAAAATCTATTTACTTAATCACTTCCGGTATCCTCAGTCGATTAAGGACAGTAGACACAATCAAACAATTGATTAAATTTTTCTAAACATAAACATTCATACATTACCTATCATTCTCCTATATCCTTACTAAATTTTTATTTAAACTTCTATCTTTTAAACACTTTTAATCCATTGTTATAGCCATTATACTTCATACATTATTTATTTCTTTACCTTTTACTAACAAATAATCCTTTTATCACTTTATAAAACTACCAACATCTCATACACCATCACACTATTTACTCCACCATACTGTCACTTAAGAAGAAGCTATCTCATCGATAGCTTCTTTTTTATGGAAATATTTCGCATAAATACATCTACATGCTACAATTAACACAGTATGGTGTAGGAGGGCTTTCTATGATGTATCTAAAAAATACAGGCTATTACTATTACTTAGCTTCATTTGTTGATTTCATCCAATACTTGAAACACAAGCACAAGCCAATGTAAAACTTAAGGCTCATTTACCTACTTTTAGCGAAGAAATATTTAGTGAGCGTCATATTCAAATTTAAACTTTTGCTCGAGAAGCATGCCCTTATGGTGAGTTATTTAACTATTGAAGCCCCTCAAGTAAGCCCATATCTCTTAGTAAGAAAACAATGTGATTACATGGGGCTGTTCCTGCAACCATTAGAAATGAAACTTATCTCACCTTAGGTTAGAATGACCAATCACCTGACTTTTAGTTAGACTTAATCCAACGAATTCAATGTAAAAAAGCCATCAACCCAAACTTAAATCATTACCTCTATGTCATTAATAAAATATCCTCCCCTGATGCTAATCTTCAATTTTTCCAATTGGCTAACTTATCAAATCTATTTCCATTATTCATTGGAATGCTAATTTTAGCTTTACTAACGTATTCCTTATCCTATCAACCTACTAATGATGAAAAAAACATCATTCTTAGTTAAGATGATGTTTTTTTCATGACTTAATGTTTCATATCTAAAAAAATAATTCACATAAAATTAAATAAGTAATACACATTTCAAAAATAGCTCCAAATACAAAGGCTTCAATTGTCATCTATATCACTCCCATATAAAATACAGTTTCTGACCTTTAGTATTTGATTTTTTTTAACTTTTAATCATGATTTTTAGTTAAATCGCCTATTATTGTGAAATTAGCGTACGATAGACATAATATTTTCCTTCATCAAACCCTATGTATGATTGAACATAACCTAACGTATCATTATGTGAACGGCCTAATATTCGTTGGGTTAAAATCAGATCATGACCTTGAGAGTAATGTTTACTATTGATTGGATTTGAATCACTGACAGGAGCGACAACCCCTAATAATGGATTTTTTAAATTCCCTTGCGTATCGTAAATCGCCTCTAAATAATCTGAACTCCGTCTTGATAAATCTAAAATAGTTGTCTCATTTGTATTCAAATTTTTAATTTCGACTTGATACTTAGGTAAGTAGGTGACTTGAAATTTAAGTTTTTCTTCTAATAATTTATTACTAAATCCAAGTTGTACTGCCTTACCTTGATTAAAGAAAATATAATAATCGACTTGACTTCCGGTTCCACCACTAAAAATATAGACCCCCACGTCTAACAAACCATCATGCGTAAAATCTACAAGATCTATCCCGCCCCCCATTCCTTTTGAAGTTGGAATTGTGTAAAACTTTTTTTCTCCAGTTGCTCCATTTTCAACAACCAATGCAATATCGCTATAAATTAAATTATCATCCTCTTTAGTTCCTAATAAATAAATTTGATCGACTTGTTCAGTTCCCGTTAACGGAACCGTTTCATGAGCAAGTTGAATCACCTCTTTTTTCATAAATCGGTAATCAGTTTGATAACCACTAATACCATATTCCATTGTATCGCCTCACTTTAACTGTCTACTTTACTATATGCGTTTAAATGTTAGGCGAAACTCAAAGATAGATTAAATTACAAAATTATCATCTACCCAATGATCTGACTTCGACGCTCAAAAAAGATAACATCTCGAAAAGTACCATCCTCGCTTTCTCCCATTTTCTCACGATAACCAATTTCTCGAAAACCACATCGTTGATGAAGTGCAATACTTGCTTTATTTTCTGGAAAAATTCCAGAAAATAAACTCCAAATCCCCGCTTCTTCTGATTGAGTAATCATTTCATTCATTAAGGTTCTTCCAATCCCTTGTCCTGTATAAGCTCGATCTAAATAAATACTAATCTCGGCAACTCCTCGAAAGCATCGTCTTGAACTCATTAAACTCAAGACGATAAATCCACAGACCTGTCCTTGTTCATCAACTGCTACTAATCGCGGATACTGAAGATGTCCTTGATCAAAACTCTCCCAGGTTGGTACTTCTGTCTCAAATGTACATTGTTTAGAATCAATTCCCTGTTGATAGATGTTAGCAACCTTCTCATAATCAATTGCATCCATTGGGCGGATACTTATCATATTTACCTCTCCCTCATTTAATTAATATGGATAATTAAACCATAATTTCTTAAAGCTTACAATGGCGAAGAGTTATGAGTCATGTAAAATGACAAAGGGTTCTTTGCGGTCTAAGTGCGAGAATTGAAATCCTTCAGAAAAAGTTAGCACTTCCTCATTGAAGCTCATAAATTCAAGATCAGGATGGGCTAGCGCCCACCTTTCTAATTCATGAAATAATTTTGTTTGCAGTTGATGTATTCGTTGAGCTGGAACTTCTAAATATCTGTGTTTAAACTGCTGTATCTTTTGAATTGTCAAAGAATTAGGACTGACAAAAAATGCAAGTAACTCCTTTGAACATCGGCTTAAGGTAGACGATAAGTGCACCTTATCAACTAAACTCAGCTCATTGTAAAACCCTCTTAAATATTCAACATAACGCATTGAAATCACAAAAGAAAAAATACGTTGAAGCTGATCATCATTCAAAGTTGTTTTTGAAGTTGCTTTTGTTGAGAGTTGTTTAAAAAAACATTGAAGCTCTTGTTCTTTGATAAAATTTAACTTTTGCGATACCGGGCTTAATTGTAAACAAAGCTGTTGTTCATCATAAACATAATACCCTTCAACCATTAAATTTATCTCATAAAGCTTCAGTAATTCTTTTAAAAGTGAAATCTTTGACTCTAAAACAGGAATTGGATTTTTGATTGTTTTCTCGATAGATGAGGTTGGAGATAGGAACTTTAAACACCAATCCTCTACCTTTCCACTCAATATTCCCTGACCTTTCAATTAAGGATGGAGGAAGCAAAAGATAACGTTCTAAGGTTCATTCAAGTCATTTAGGAATAAGGAATTATTCTTAAATGACTTTTTTTAATTGCATTAAACAATCATATTGATAATAAACAACCTCATATCAAAAGTTATTTCTAACCGAATTAGATTATAAAGGCTAAAAACAACATTTTTATCTAACAGTACTTGTCTATTTAATAAAAAAGAGTTAGTAGAACCACTTTTCTACTAACTCTTTCACGTTATTGACCTTTGACCATTCGTTCAAATGTTGTTTGATCACTATAGTCAATGTCATCAATTTCCCACTCATATAAAAAGGCCAACAGCGAATAATCTGTTTCTTTAATCATATTAAAACGAATATATTGTTGATCCATCGTTTTAATAATAATGGATGCTTTATTAAAGGTTTGTTCACCAATAGCTAATTTAATTTTCATACGATGATATTGATTCGTTTTAGCACAACAGTCTTCATAATAGAAAAATTTATAATTAGAGCTTTCTATAAAACGTTCAGATAAATATAACTTATTACGCGCATCATACTCCTCATCTTCACCTTGATCAATAGGATGACGCATAATAAGATTGACATGATAAGCGACAATCTCAAGTGGTGTCGGATGACAAAACGTCACATAATTTAACAATGATAATACTAACACCATCGCAACTAGAACCATCCAATAACACCAAACTTGATTAAATAGGATAGGCCCAACCATCACATAACGCAATAAGAACGCTAAAGCAACTAATAAATTATAAACAAATAAAAAGGTTCGATTGACTCTAAGCATCGGATTCCCCCCTCTATCTTGTACAGCCTTCATTCGTTTCTTTACTGCATTATATGAAAACGGGTGAAATATGTAACTGATTGTCCTTAATTACTAAGCATTTCACGGTGTACTAAAATAAGAGATACGGTAGGATAATTGATAATAGCATTCCAATAAGTACAGGTACAATAGTACGTTTAATTAATCCAACAGGCGAGACATTCATCATGGATGAAATAATAATAACAGTTGGCGATACAGGTGAAATACTTTTTACTAAATGAGAGACAAACTGCATCGGAATAGCAAGTAACATCGCATTCATCCCAGCAGACGCTGCAAAGCTCGGCATTAATTCTACGCATGCATAAAAGAGAGCCAATCCACTTCCGCTTAATAATCCGACACAAAGAGCCAATCCACAGAAGAATAACGTTAAAATTAATCCTGCTCCACTAAGTTGATTAATACTATTAGTTAACAAATCAATAACACCAATAATTTTTAATCCTTCCACAAACGTTAATGCTGCTACGACTTGAATCACAACTGTCGTTAACCCTACTCCCATTCCATCAAAGAAAACTTGAATCGATTGAACTCCTTTTTGCACTGATTTCAATCGAAGCATCTCAAAGAAGATACTAATGAGGAAAGAACAGAGCGTAACTTCAACCATCCCGACATTATCTTTCTTTAAAAAGACATTAAAAATAACCATTAATAATAGAGGTAACATGGGTAAGATTGAATATAGACGTGGAGTATTTAACGTGATTCTTTCCTCTTCATTCAATAACATCTCCTGATTAATTTCTAACGCTACCTCTTTTTTATCCATATAACGTTGCCAGACATAATGAACAATCGCTAAAACTAAAATGATTGGAATAGAAGCTTTGGCATGATAATTAAAAACATAATCTGTCACTGTCATGTCTAAAGCCTGAGAGGCTAATAAATTATCGGCTCCTAATGGGGTGGGAGCAATCGTTGCTGACATCGCAATAACAGCTGCTACCCCAAGCGGCGAAATCCCAGCTGAGACTAAAATTGGATAAGCCGTGGCCATTAATAAAACAGATAAACTTGAGGCACTTGGAATAATTAATCCGAGTACATTTCCGATCAGATAAAATAACGGTAATAATAACGCCTTATATTTTAAATGTAATAAGGGGCGACTCAACATCTGAACCGTCATTTGATTCGCTCCAATTTGTTTCATAAACGCTGTATATCCAAACAGAAGCATCAAAATAAAACTGGCTCCTGTTAACTGTTTCGTAAATAATGTCCCAATGACTTTAAAGATATCAAAAAAAGCAATGCCACTACTACTTTCCTCAGGTAAAAGAGGTACTTTAAGTAAAATAGCACTTCCCATCAAGGCAATCCCGCTTCCAAACATCACCCATTTAATATCGAAATTCTTTTTAATGAAGTACCCTGCGACGATCAATATAATCAACGTGATACTAATAATCACCATCTAATCTCCTCCTCTGACTATTTTTTCTCCATAAGCAACCCTCATTATACTTGATTTCGACAAATCGTTCCACCTCTATCGATCTAAAAAACCCTTCTTAAGATTTATTTCTCTTTAGAAGGGCTTTTATTTATAAATGCCAATCAATTTGATCTGATTGAGGCGCACGACATTGAGGGCAATATTTTGCATTTTCATCCAATTCCGCCCCACAATTTTCACACGCTCGAATTTGTTTGACTTGATTGATTTGCATTTGTATTTTTCTAATTTTTGACTTTTGAAGAGAGACTTGATGAAAGAGTTCTTGAACAGTATCTGAATGTGTGATATCACTCACCTTATTTACATATATATACTCTCCAAGTTGCTCAAACAACTCATTTAACTCTAACTTTGCCGCATTCAACGACATCGTTAGCTTCCCAATTTCCAACCACTTATTTGTATGCTTAATTCCTGTTTCTGCTGTTTTACTAACTGTTTTCTGAAAATCATTCCAAAAAGCCATATCCTCACCTTCTTTCCTACTTTATCATATTATAAGAACAATCGACTGGGACCTCTTTTTGAGTGATTAAATTTCTTTACGCCGTGATTAGTCAAATCTTGAAACTTCTTGTATAATGAAAGAAGTTTAACACTTTTAAAAGGAGGCGCGTCTTATGGCCGATGAACTTACATCTTATTTATACGATCATTTTAAAATGACCTTAACCCCCTCTCAAAAAGACGCCGTGGAAGCTTTACATGGTCCAATCTGTGTGATTAGTTGTCCAGGTAGCGGGAAAACAACTGTTACAGTGATTCGCTTAGCAAATCTAATGGTTAAAGGAGGCGTTTCCCCTCAACAAATTTTGGCTCTAACCTTTTCAAAAGCCTCTGCGAAAGACATGAATGACCGATTTAAATCTCTATTTCCATCATTAGCAAATCACGTCAAATTCGCAACCATTCATAGTTTTGCTTTTCATATCATCCGACATTTTGAACAGATTAGTGGGACGCGATATGAATTTATTGATACCCCTAATCAAATGACACATAGTAAACGACAACTGCTTGCTTCTATTTATCTTGAGAAATCCGAGCGCTATTTAAGTGATGACGAGTATGAGATGATAACAGGGCAAATTAGTTTATTAAAAAACTTAATGATTGAACCCCATCAGACAAAGGAGATTAAAAAGTACGTCGAAAATGAAGTGGAATTATTTATTCAAGTTTATAAAGCTTATGAACAAAAAAAAGAAGCTAACTTTTTCCTTGATTATGACGATTTATTAACAACCGCCTATCAAATTTTAATTCATCAGGATGAGCTTCGTACCTTTTATCAACAACGCTATACCCACATTCAAATTGATGAAGCACAAGATACATCTAAAATTCAATACGAACTCATTAAATTAGTGGCGACTCCTAGAAACAACCTCTTTTTAGTCGGTGATGATGATCAAAGTATTTATGCCTTCCGCGGGGCTTACCCTAAGCAATTACTTGACTTTAAACAAACCTTCAAAGACGCACAAATTATTTATTTAACGGAAAATTTTCGTTCAAGCCAAAATATTGTTGAGATGTCATCAACCTTTATTAGTCACAATCATGATCGTTATCCAAAAGAAATTAAAACTCCCAATCCCCCTTCTTCTGTGCCGGTTCTTCATCATTTTCAAACTGAAAAAGAACAGTTTACATATTTAATTGAACAATTAAAAGCAATCGATGATTTAAATGAGGTCGCCATTTTATATCGTCAAAATGTTTCAGCGATTTCGTTGATTGAAATGCTTGAGCGTCACCAACTTCCATTTAAACTCCAAGAGGGGAAACTTACCTTCTTTACTCATCCGATTGTCAAAGATGTCGTCGCTTTCTTTCATCTCACACTAAATCCAAGAGATGCTGAAGCCTTTAAACGTATCGCTAAAATTCTATATTTGTCTGCTTCTGTCATTCAACAAACCTTAGCTCAAAGCGAAAGTCCTTATTTAGATTATTTGACACGTCAGGTCGCTTTCAAAACCGCCTTTCAGCGTGATAAAATCAGACAATTCAAATTAAATCTTCCAAAACTTAAAGACCTTCCTCCTAAACGAGGCATTCACTTTATCTTAGATACGCTCGATTATGAAAGCTATTTAACGAAACGAGGATTTATTAAAGACGAGAAAGAACGAGTTTATACCCAAGGTCTTGCCGTCATTGAAACATTAAAAAGTATTGCCTCAGAAACTGGTGACATTCATGAGTTTTTAAATCGCTTGTCCCATCTGTATCAGCTGAGTCATCAAAGTTCTCAGCAAATGATGCCTGCTATTAACTTATTAACCTTTCATGCATCTAAAGGTTTAGAATTTAATACCGTCTTCTTAGTCGATTGTATGGATGGAATTACCCCCTCATCAAGTGCCTTGAATCAGCATCTCTTACACGAGGAAGAAGAATTTGAAGAAGAACGCCGTCTCTTTTATGTCGCCATGACACGTGCTCGCCATCAGCTTCAAATTCTGAGCGTTGCCAATAAGCACAACATTCTTTTTAACCGTTCCGTTTTTGTAAAAGATGTTCATCAAATTCTTTATCCAAAGTCAGCAACTGAATCATTACCACAGCCTAAACGAACGGCTAGTGGACGCTCGATTTCAGAACTGAAATCCATGAACCTAACCACCTCTGTTGATTTAAAAGCTTATCAAATTGGAGTCTTGATTCATCATCAACGATTCGGTGATGGAACCATTATTGATTTAGACGGTGAAACAGCAACTATTCAATTTGAGCACGAACAAAAGCGAATCAGTTTAAGAATTACGGTTGAAAACGGGAATGTCTCGTTAAAATCATCATAAAAAAATGTCTATCCGATTATCGGATAGACATTTTTTTTAAACACGTCCAGCTTTAACATGCCCATGTTTTGCTTTTCCTTGAATCTCAGGAACAGGGGGCATATCATTTTTAGGATGTTTATTTTTTTTGTTGCTCTCTGTTCCATGTGGCTCACTTGGATCAGGACGTCGCATTCCTTTTTTAGCCATAATTATCACCTTTCTTTCGACAATATTATGAGCATTTCCCCATCTATCATACGTTATTTTAAACAGTGAAGTTTTACCTTTTATTTTTGTTTGCAATCCTGTTATATGTTATATATTTATATAAGGCTAAAAGGTTTTAACATAATTTCAACGGGAATCTTAACATAGAAAATAGTTTAATATCAGTTATTTTTAGATTTTTTGTTATAGATTACATATAGAAAAAATATGAATTATATTTCGCCATATATATTTACACTTTTTTCCGGTTTTTAAATTCTATTTAAATTATGATAAACATAGCAAAAAGAATGGGGAAATCTTAACGATTCATTCAATACTTTTGGAAGTTCAAATCATAAAAAGAGTCATTTTTTCACCAACGAAGTATATTCAAGGACCAAATAAATTAGTCTATTTAGTAACGATCTATCTGTCCACTACATCGAAGATGCTCAATTTCATTATTATTTATTTTTAAATAGTAATCTCCGGGATAGAGGGTGTAAGATAAAGTGTGTAAACTCTTAGAACAGTTACCATAATAAGTTAACTATTTCAAAGGAGTTTATTATTTATGACAAGAAAAGCTACGATGAACCAATTATTTAATCTCCTCCAAGATGAATACAACATTAAATCTGCTAGTGATATTGAAGCTGTTTTATTAGACATGTTTGGAGGCTTTATTGAACAAGCATTAGAAGCTGAATTAGATCAACATCTAGGATATAGCCGATATGATTTTCGTAATAAATCAACTTCAAATGCACGAAATGGACGTCAATCTAAAACCATTCAAACGCGTCTTGGTGAAACAACGATTCAGACTCCCAGAGATCGGCAAGGTTCATTTGAACCTCAAATCGTGCCTAAACGTCAAACCAATGTCATCGGAATTGAAGAAAAGATTCTATCGCTTTATGCTAAAGGTTTATCAACGCGTGATATTTCTAAAACATTAGCAGAGATTTATGGCTTTGAAACGTCACATGAAACGATCTCTGCTGTAACTGATAAAGTGATTCCACTGATTCAAGATTGGCAACAACGGCCTTTAGAGCCTGTTTATCCTATCATTTATTTAGATGCGCTTCATGTCAAAGTGCGTGATGGAATGAGTGCCTCAAACAAAGCAGTTTACTGTATCATAGGTGTGTCTTTAGATGGTCGCAAAGATGTTTTAAGCCTCTCTATCGGAGAAGCAGAAAGTGCCTCTTATTGGATGAGTTTATTAGATGAATTAAAGGCTCGTGGAGTGCAAGATATTTGTATTGCCTGTGTGGATGGTTTAAGTGGCTTTAAACAGGCCATTCAAGCTGTTTTTCCTCATGCCCTCGTTCAACGTTGTTTAGTTCATTTAATCCGACAATCAACGAAATTTGTTTCTTATCAAGATAGAAAATCATTCTGTTATGATTTAAAACAAATCTATCAAGCGATTAATCGATCAGTAGCAGAACAAGCCTTTGAGACCTTTAAAAATAAATGGAGTCCCCTGGTACCTTTAGCCGTTAGAGTGTGGGAAAATAACATCGAAGAAGTTTATCAACTCTTTAATTTTCCTAAAGAAATTCGAAAAATGATTTATACGACAAACGCCATTGAAAGCTACAATAGCCAATTAAGAAAAGTTCTAAAAGGAAAAGGAGCTTTTCCAAATGAAACATCGGTGATGAAATTAATCTATCTTCAAACCATGGAAGTTACTAAGAAGTGGCGACGTCAACTTTCAAATTGGAGTCAAATATTAAATCAATTATTAATCTTATACCCAGATCGTTTAACACCCTATCTATAATTTTTAAAAATTAGTTTACACACTTAACTTGACAGGCTCTCCGGGATAGTTACTAAGACAAGTTGCTGCTAAAAACGATACTATTCATTAGATGAATTTGATATGACACGACACGATGTTTATTATTATGTGATGCTTCTGCCGATTAATTAAGACAAGAAACTTAATATAAAAAAACTGAAGGGAGACGCATAACTCCCTTCAGTTTTTTAATTATTCATTGATTAATAAAAACTTTTTTAAATCTTCATCAACACTTGAGATACCACCAATTTCGAATGTTTCAACTAAGAAGTTGACGATATTTGGTGATAAGAATGCAGGTAATGTTGGCCCTAAGTGAATTTTTTTCACACCAAGTGATAATAACGCTAATAAAACAATCACTGCCTTTTGTTCATACCAAGCGATATTATAAACAATCGGTAAGTCATTAATATCTTCAAGTCCAAACGCTTCTTTTAATTTTAAGGCAATGACAGCTAATGAATATGAATCATTACATTGCCCTGCATCTAAAACACGTGGAATTCCATTGATATCTCCTAATTCTAATTTATTATAGCGATATTTGGCACATCCAGCCGTTAAAATCACAGAGTCATTCGGTAATGCTTGGGCAAAATCTGTATAGTATTGACGCTCTTTATGACGTCCATCACATCCTGCCATTACGACAAAGTGTTTAATCGCCCCACCTTTTACTGCTTCAATAATTGAATCTGCTAAACTTAAGACTTGATGATGAGCAAATCCACCCACTAATTGTCCCGCTTCAATCGCTGTTGGAGCTACACATTGTTTAGCTTGCTCAATCACAGCTGTGAAATCTTTTGTTCCATCTTCTAATACAGGAATCACTTTAAATCCTGGATATCCTGTATTTCCTGTTGTATACACACGATCCATATAAGTTGAATTAGAACGTGGTGGCACTAAACAGTTCGTTGTAAATACAATTGGTCCATTAAATGTTTCAAATTCTTTCATTTGTAAATGCCAAGCATTCCCATAGTTTCCTTTTAAATGCTCATACTTTTTAAGTTCAGGATAATAATGAGCTGGTAACATTTCACTATGTGTATAAATATCGATTCCTTGATCTTTTGTTTGTTCAAGTAATTGTTTTAAATCGTGTAAATCATGTCCTGTGATTAAAATTCCTGGACGTGTCCCTACTCCAATATTGACAGTTGAAATTTCTGGATTTCCAAATGTCGTTGTATTAGCTTCGTCTAATAATGCCATCGCCTGAACTCCAACTTCACCAAGTGCTAATGTCATTGGAACATATTGCTCAAGTGTTAATTCATCATTTACTAATGAAGCCATAAATTCATGGGCTGCACTAAATAAAGCTTCATTTTTATAGTTTAATTTTTCAGCATGCGATAAGTAAGCAGCTAATCCCTTTAATCCGAATAACATTAACTCACGAATCGAACGAATATCTTCATCTGCTGTTTGATGAATTGCTAAATGAAGTGCTTTGTGAATCATTTCTTCTTTTGTTTTCACGTCTAGTTCATAGATAGCTGCTGATGGTAAGACGATTCCTTTCTGTTGAAGTAATGCTTTATATTGTTCACGATAATTGATACTTGCTTGAATACGTGAGACAAATTCTTCTTCATCAAAGTTTGCATTTGTAATCGTTGCAAATAATCCTTCAATCACAAATAAATCAATTTCTTCAGTATTAATTTCTAATTTTTTGGCTTCCACCGCAAGTGATGATAATCCAATTAACGAGTAAATAAATGTATCCATTAAGGCACTTAATTCTGGTGATTTCCCACAAACACCAAAGACCGTACATCCGATCCCTTTTGCCGCTTCTTGACATTGATTACAGTTCATTTCCATAACTCTCACCTCTTAATCTAAATGACTGCTTCATTATAACGCCAGCTTTTTTAAAAAGATGTGAGGTACATCACATTCAGGGAAAAAATAAAAAAAAGTAGTTCGAATTTTCGAACTACTCTTCACCACTTAACCATTGACGATTGATTTTAAAGGTTTTCCCCTTGACTTCACATAATCCCTCTTCTTTTAGTTCCCCTAACAGGCGACTAAATGTTTCTCTGCGAATACTGAGTAAATCAGCAATCTCTTGTTTAGTTACAGGAATTTTTACAAAGACATCGTCTGAAGAAGACATATGGGCAGTAGCAAAACGTTGTAACCATTTTCTAAATCGCTCTTTCGCATCAATGAATACTTGGTCCGTTAATAATTGTTGAACCCCTTCTAATCGACGATTGAGTTGTTTAAACCATTCTCGCGTTGCTAATTCAGTCGATAAAATCCCCGCTTCTAACGCCTCACGTGGAACTTTAACCACAATCGTTTCTTCAACAGCCATGGCTGTAGCAGGATAACGGTGAGGAGGATTAAATAACGTACTTAAGGCAACAAACTGCCCACCTTGATATAGAGAAAAGATTTTTTCTTGTCCCATCGATGACGTCTTTAATATTTTTAATGTTCCTTCACGAACAAAATAAATCGAATGTGCGATCTCTTCTTGTCGAAATAAAGTTTCACCCTTTTTTAAAGTTATCGCTTGGGATACTCGCTCTAACTGTTGTAAATTGGTTGGATGAATATAGGCGAGTAAAGAATGTTGCTTCAGTTTTATCACCTCTTAATCAATTTCCTTTAAATCAGCTGGATAGACGAGCCCAATTTGAGAGCGAACTTCATCTAATACTCGCATGACTTCATACGAAAATTTAAATGAATTCACTGCTGATTCATGTTTTTGATTTAAAATGAGCTGAATAAATTCTTCGGCTTCATAAACCATATTGTGCTCCACTTGGGGTAATGTTATTTCTTCCACTTCACCATTTCGATAATGAATCGTAACCTGATCCATTTGGTTAATTCGATCAATGATAATACTTCCCTCTTCACCTTGGATTTCGGCTGGAAGAGATGAGTTTGAAATTTTGGAGTACATAACAGTCCCTTGCATTTGTGGATATTCAAAAATTACTGACCCTTCTCCATCAACACCAGATTCTAACAGATGAGCACTTGCTTTAATCGCTAAAGGAGCGCCAAATAACGCAATCATAGGAGCAATAGTATACACACCGATATCGACTAATGCACCATTCGATAACTCAGGATTGAAGGCATTTAAAACTGTTCCAGCGCGATAGGCATCATAGCGTGATGAATACTGACAAAAGCTTGCAAAGTAACGGCGCACGGTTCCAATCTTAGACAACTGTTCTTGAATCACTTTAAAGTTTGGCAGTAACGTTGTCTTCATCGCTTCCATCAACAAAACATGATTTGCTTTTGCAGCTGCAATCATAGCTTCAACCTCTTTTAAGTTTGATGCTAATGGCTTTTCACACAATACATGCTTTTGATAATTTAAACACATAATCGCTTGCTTCGCATGTAAGGCATTAGGAGACGCAATATACATGGCATCGACTACATCACTTCTTAAAAGCTCTTCAAGATCTGTGAATATATGTTTCACCCCATATTTGGCAGCGAACGCTTGACCACTTGCTTCTGTACGTGAATAAACGGCACTTAATTCAAAGGCTTCACAATGAGATGCTGCTTGAATAAATTGATCGGTAATAATGTTAGTTCCAATAATTCCAAATCTAACTTTTTGTTTCATACTTATTTCCTCCACCTCTTCCTCATCTCTATCTATAACCTATATTGATTACATCAGACTTAAAATCATAAAACACCCTAATAAAGACTGACTATAGAGGCAGTAAAATCTTTTTATGATGTACAAAAATCACGGCTTCTTACTTATTTAGCATAAAAAATAAAAGTCCCTCTGTCAAGTTGTTTGACAGGAGGGACTTTAAACTATTTCGTTGATTTCGTTAAAACGGTTGCCAGAATAAACGTGAAAATAGCTGGAATCATCCATCCAAGTCCTGCAGCATGAAGTGGTAAATATGTCATTAAGGCTGTTAGGCTTGAGATATTCATCATTGGCACTAGCGTTGTTAAAAGACTAACCACTAATGTGACATAAACCGTCCACGCGACCACGCGATCCGATTTCACCAAGCGTCCCATTAAAGTTAAGACGATTAAGACGATAACCAGTGGATAAATAACATCTAATGCCGGTCCAGCTAACGCTACAATAGAATCGACATCATTCGTTGCCATTAACACACTGATAACCGTTAAAATAATAGCATTGGCTACATAAGGCACACGCCCCTTAAAGAGCTTAGTAAAGAACTCTGCACTAGCACTTAATAAGGCAATTGCTGTCGTCAAACAAGCGAGTATGGCTGAAATACTTAAGAAGATAGTTCCGAATGATCCAAATACTTCTTTTACAATATACATGACTAATTGAGTACGGGTAAATGATACATGCTCAAGACCTGAAGTTTGTGCACCTAAATACATTAAACCACCATAGATGATGGCTAATCCTAAAACGGCAATCATTCCCGCCATCATAATCACTTTCGAGATATCCTTATGATCCTTATATCCTTTTGATTGTACTGAGGCTAAGACAATCGATCCAAAAATCATAGCTGCAATCGCATCCATCGTTTGATAGCCTTCTTTAAACGATGAAACAAACGTCCCTTCTATCCCAAGCGGAGCAATGTCACCAATTGGCATAAAGATTCCTTTTACAACAATCGAAATTAAGACGATTAATAAAACAGGGGTTAAAAATTTTCCAATTGCATCAACAATTGAGGTTGGTTTTAAAACAAAGAATAAGCAAACAGCAAAAAACACAACTGTTGTGATCAATGAATTAGCCGATGGGAATAACGTTACAATTCCTAATTCATACGTTGTTGAAGCCGTACGTGGAATAGCAATCACTGGACCAAGTGCTAAAATTAAGATGGCCGTTGACACCATCGCAAATCGTGGTCCAACACGAGAAGCTATTTTTTCAAACGATCCTTCGGCACGTGAACAGGCTAAAATCCCCAAAAGAGGAAGACCCACTCCTGTTAATAAAAATCCAAATAAGGCTGGGACGAATTGATCCCCTACTGAATTCCCTAAAAACGGTGGGAAAATTAAATTTCCTGCACCAAAAAACATGGCGAATAATGCAAACCCAATGACTATTGAGTCTTTAAATAACTTACTTGTCATACTTTCCTCCTAGTTGCTAATCTACGCTGTTCTGATCCATTTTTATTTAACAACACATCGTGATATAACGAACAAATTTCCCCTTCACAGCTTCGCATTGCTCCACAATTTCAAACCCTGCTTCTTTTAATTGTTCATCCATCTTTACTTGCGTCACAATAATTAATTGATCAGCAATGCGACGCGCCTCATTCATAATCATTTGTTGGATTTCCGGTGCAATGGGATTAAAATGTCCATATGGCAAATCAACGATTGCTAAATCATAATGTTCTTGAATCTCTTGAATATCTCCGATTTGAATCACATTTTCATAACCATAATGTTTTAAGTTCTCTTCCGCTTTCCATGCGACTTTAGGATTTAATTCATTCCCTACAATGTTTCCACCAACGGTTAACACTTCAAGCACGACCGTTCCTGCACCACAGCATGGATCAATGATTCGTTTCGTCAAATCACACCCTACTGCTAGATTGGCCACGGCACGTGAAACACGGACACTTAATGAAAATGAATAAGAATGCGGTTTATTTTCATGAGTGACCCATTCATTGGAATTAGGCTCTAACGTTCCAAAGAACCATTCCCCATTTAATTCCGTCAATCCAAGAAGTTGTTTAGGTTGATACATGTCCGCTTCTCCACCAATTAAAAAGCCAACACGTTTTAAACGTTCTAAACGTTCCTTATACTCTACCGTTTGCCCTTTAAATCGTAAGAATAGACACTTAAACGTTTCATAACTTAATGGATTCGCCTTTACTTGCTCATAAAGACCTTCATACGTTTCATGACGATATAAAATCGTTAAACGTTCTTTAATAAAGACACTACGAGAAGGATCAATATCAATTGGAGAAAAGAGATACTTATCCGTTAACTCTTGTCCAAATAAAACTTTCATTTCAAGCTTACATAACGATTCTTCACCTTCTGCATAATTAATTACATATAAATAACCTTGAATCGGTACTTCGTTTATCACCATTTAGTCGTCCTCTTCTTTTTAATCTCGTTGCATAAATGCTATGTTTCATTATAAAATACTCCCTTTGTAAATTGCAACAAAAAAAAACACGAAACGACATTCCCTTTTTCCGTTCCTAATCTCAAAAGGATTATCCCTTTTATATCATATCCTTTTATAGTAAAATAAAACGAAGTATTTTTTAAGGAGGACTTTTTTTATGATCCCACGATTAGTTCAAATAAGTTTTTTATTCTTATTCACCTTACTGGCTGGTTGTGAAGCTACATCTATCACTATTGAGTCAACGTCACCCCCTCTAGAAGTTCAACATCAACTTGAACAAGATTGGTTAAATGAATTTGATGCGGGCAATTATACCATAGAAAATCCTTATCTGTTAAAGGATCCTTATCAAAATTCGCCCCTTTCTTATTTACTAATGTTTAAGACAGAAGAAGAGGCCATCGTCAGCTATGAAGTGGTCGGTCACACCCCACAACTATCATTTACTTACACCTCCCCCAATCCAACAAAAGAGCACTTTCTTATTTTAACGGGACTCTATGCAAATGAAATGAATACGATTCACTTACAGGCTACCTTAGAAACGGGAGAAGTACTAACACATACGCTTCACCTTAAAACCGATCCTTTACCAAGTCAGGCCATCCATCCAAAGGTGACCCAGTTTAAAACGAATTCAGAGCAAACGAAACTTTATTTAGTATCGGATGATCACTATCACTATCTCATCGATGAAGCGGGAGACATTCGTTGGATTCAAAAAGCTTCATCCGGTTCCGTTACACCTCTAAAGGATGGTACGTTATTAACCTATGATGTCCCTGCTTTTTACTACTATCATCAAGCATTAATTGAGCGTAATTATTTAGGTCAGATTTTAAAACAAATGTATATTCCTGGCGCTGGTCATCATTCATTAGTTGAAACAGATGGTGGTGATTATTTAATCAATTCATCTGATAAATCAAATAACCGCTACATCGAAGATATCATCTATCTGCTCGACTCCAATACTGGAGATGTGTTAGAGACTATTAATTTGCGAGATTATCTCGATGTTTCCCGCTTTGAACAAACACTACCACAAGCCATTAAAGGGGATTACAATGATTGGTTCCATCTCAATTATGCCATGATAGATTCAAGTGACCAGTCGGTCATTGCTTCAGGGCGTTCACAAAGTATGGTCGTGAAAATCAATCCTGAGAAAAAAGAGATTAAATGGATTTTAGGAGCACCTGATGAGGTCAATGAAAGCTTACAACCTTATTTATTAACACCTGTGAATGAACCATTTTCTTGGCCATTTGCCCAACATTCTGCCAAAGTCTTACCCGACCTTGATCAAAATCCAGAAACAACGGATTTGATCCTTTTTGACAATCATGTCGATATCGGTGTTTTTCCTAGAAAATTGTATCCAGATTTAAATCAATATAGTCGTGCCGTCCACTATCGAATTCATGAATCTGATTTGACCATTGAACAACTTTGGTCATTTGGAGAAGAGTTGAACCCGCCTCTCTTTTCAAGCATTATTAGTGAAGTCGATTACTTGCCAATGAATGAGTCGATGCTTGTTTTATTTGGATTCATTCAACAAGGAAATCAAACAGGGGGGAAACTCTTTGAGGTCGATGCCCATGATGCGTCATCGATTGTATTTGAAATGGAACTTTTAGCTGAAGGTATTAATCATATCTATACGAGTGAAGCCTTAGACATGAATGATTTAAATTTAACAATCGAATTTACTCCAATCTCAAGTTTGAGTTCAGTTAATTTAAACGTTCAAAAAGAAACGCCGCTTTTACCTGAGTCATTCACTAAAAAAAGATTGGATTCATCACTTATTCAAACAATGACCTTAACTGATTCGGTGCTATTTTTCGATGCCTATCTCATGAAAGAGCAAATCACAGATGAATTAACACTGGTCCTAACGAATGTGAATGAAGAGCGCTATACTTATAGTATTTCTCCAACAGATTGCTTCTTGGTAACGAAGGATGATTCCGTTCCTCGCCTTCCTTCCGCTTATAAACGAGCACTGAAAAAAGGGAACCTTTATCGGGTGATCGATCGAACGGATTTAAGTCTATTACCCTCTGATACCTATACCGTCTCCTTTTTCACGAATCAAACCCTTTACGAAACCTCTTATAAACTTCATCTTCAACATTAAAAAAGTGGTGCTACTGAGTAGCACCACTTTTATGATTGAATTAACTTTGATTTTTTATGAAGCTCAGAATCAGATTCTTTATTAGAACTAAAAACTAATTTTAATAAAATCGGAGTCAGAATAGTGGTCACAACGACCATGATAACCACCGGTCCAAAAAAGGTTGCACCCATCAATCCTAACGCTGCTCCCTTACTGGCAACAATCAATGCGACTTCACCGCGCGAGATCATTCCAACTCCGATTTGTACACATTCTCGATTCGAATATTGACAAAGTTTAGCCCCTATCCCACAACCAATAATTTTAGATATAATAGCAATAATCACTAATATAACTGTAAATATTAATAATTCACTACTCATCTCACTTAAATCTACTTGAATTCCAATACTGGCAAAGAAAATGGGCGAAAGTAACATATAAGAAATCGTTTCAAATCGAGAATTAATATACTGAGCACATGGTGTATTCGATAAAATCAAGCCTGCAATAAAGGCTCCCGTTATGTCTGCAACACCAAAAAATTCTTCTGCACAAAATGAAAGTAACAAACAAAAAACAAAAGCAATAATCACAAAGCGTCTCATATCTTTTTGATAAGCTCTGACCCAATGATTATAAAACTGATAAAATAAAACGCCCGCACCAATCGCAAAAACAAAAAATAAGGCAACCTTGCCTAATACAAGGGCAATATTAACCGAATCATCCGCACAGCTTGTGACAATCGTCAAAGCTACAATTCCTAAAATATCATCAATAATCGCTGCTCCTAAAATGGCATTACCAGCACGTGTATTTAATTTTCCTAACTCTTTTAACGTTTCAACCGTAATACTAACAGAGGTCGCCGTTAAAATAACCCCAATAAAAATATTTTGTAATAAATGACTAACCTCTTCTGGTGAACTTTCTTGATTAAAAATAGAAGCAATGCCCAGTCCCCCGACTAAAGGAACTAATACTCCAAGTAATGCAATAATAAATGATGCTTTTCCTGTCTTTTTTAACTCTGTTAGATCTGTTTCAAGTCCCGCTGTGAACATCAAGACAATGACACCTAGTTCCGCAACTTGCTTGATAAAATCTGTTTCGTGTAACACATTTAACATCGCAGGCCCTAATACTAGCCCTGCTAATAAGGCTCCAACCACTTGTGGCATCGAAAACTTTTTCGTTACTAAACCAAAAACTTTTGTACTCAACAGAATTAATGCCATATCAAATAAATACTTATATGATAGCATACCCACTCATCTCCATTACTTAGATTTTACTCATTTTCCCTATTGAATTTTGATTGACTTCGTCTTTTCTAATCAAACTTTCCCCCTTTATATCCGAATGGTTATTAACCCTAGTAATATAACATGTCGTTCACGTAAATTCGCTCACGATTTGTCGAAACATCGATTAAAATCGTGAATACGCCTTCATTTATATCCATCAAAAAAGCATGATCTGGTTATGATCATGCTTTTCGTTTATTTAACTAAGCGATTATATAATTCAACAATCTGTGCTTCTAACTGTGCTAAAACAGCAATTGATGTAAACTGAACACGACTCGTATAAGCCTCGCTCTTAGCCGGCGTATCAAAGACTAATCCTAAAGCTTCAACCTCAGCTTGAGATAAATAAGTTAGAACATAATGTTTACGTCCGGTTAATTTCAAACGCATCATCACACGACTCTTTAAATAAATCGTTAAATACTTTCCAACCGTCTTGAAAGATAGGTTCTCGACCTCACAATGATTCATTCTTAAAATCATTTTAATAGTCTCAAATACCTGTTCCTCTAAAGAAAGTGTCTGCTGGGCCGATTCTTCTTGAACATCGTCTAATTTTTCTGCTTCTGTCTCTTCTTGAGTTTCTTCTACTTCAGTCACTTCTGTTTCTTCTTGAGTTTCTTCTAATTCAGTCGCTTCTGTTTCTTCTTGAGTTTCTTCTAATTTAGTCGCTTCTGTTTCTTCTTGAGTTTCTTCTAATTCAGTCGCTTCTGTTTCTTCTTGAATTTCTTCTAATTCAGTCACTTCTACGTCCTCAATTTGACTAGACTCATTGATGACCACTATTTCTTCGATTTGTGTTAATTGCTGTCCTTCTTCTACTAAAGCTTCAAGTGCTGCTTCAACCTCAGCAACTGAGACATCTTTACTTAACATCAACTCTTCATTTTCTGCTAAAGACCTTCCTTCTTTAAAGTCTTTCTCAGGATTAATCATCGGAACAGTATTGACGTATAATGATTTAAACTCATCCATTTTACCTAAGCCAATTCGGATTCCTAAAACAGACAGGAAACTAATAATTAAACAAGCTGTACTAATAAATGCAGACGATAACGTCAAGAAAAAGCCGATGACACTACTAATTAAAATGACTAAAAAACAAACCGTCATTTTTCGGAACCATGTATATTTTTGGCTCCATTTATCAACTTCACTTAACAATGAATTCACCTCTTATCAAATTACAAATGGCACATATGCCTTTCTCTTCTAAATATATCGTATTTTTACATATTTTCATATACAATTTTCTCATAAATCGACAAAAAATATAACTTTTAGCTCAATTAGAAATGAATAACTAGATAATATAGGATAATACTGGTTTGTAATCCTTTTTATTAGAAATAAAAAAGATAGAAGGTTTTCTCCTTCTATCCAAATGGTTATAATCCAATAATAACTCCAACCAGAGCTCCAGCTGCAATAAAGAGAATTGGATGTTTATTAATTTTATTCGTAATAACGTATAAAACAATAAATAAAAGAGCTGCTTTGAAATCTAAAAAATCCGCCCAATGATGCGTCACATTAAATTTATCAAGTGTTAAAACTGAAATCTTAAACACACCAAATCCCGCAACAGCAATTAGTCCGGTAACAGCTGGTCGTAAGGCATAAAACACAGATTGTACAGCTTTACTCTCTTTAAATTTATTTAAAACATGGGCCACAATAATAATGATAATAACGGATGGCATAACTAATCCAATGGTTGCAATTAATCCACCTAAAATTCCACCCGCATTAAAGCCAGCATAAGTTGCCATATTAATCCCAATTGGACCAGGTGTTGATTGAGAAACGGCAATCATGTTTCCAAGCATCGCTTCATCAAACCAAGTATATTTTTCTGCTAGTTCATATAAGAAAGGTAAGGTCGCAAGTCCGCCACCGACGGCAAATAATCCAATCTTAAAAAATTCCAAAAATAAAATGAAATACGTCATTATGCTCTCTCTCCCTTTCTCCCTTTGACTAACAATCCCACGATAGCGGCTGAAATCACAATAAATACCGGTGAGATATTCGTTAAGATTCCAATGGCAATCGTAACTAGTACGATTCCTAGACACACTTTATCAATAACAGATCCTTTCCATAACTTAATCACCGCATTTAAAACAAGCACACAAACAGCCACACGAATTCCATTAAAAGCATGTTGAACTATCTCAAATTCTGCAAACGTCTGTAAAAAAGCAGCTAAAATCATAATAATCACTAAAGATGGAAACACAACACCTGCTGTTGCAACAATCGCCCCCAAAATTCCATGATGTTTATAACCAATAAAAGTGGCTGTATTAACAGCGATGACACCTGGCGTACATTGTCCAACAGCATAGTAATCCATCACTTCTTCTTCAGTCGCCCACTTTTTCGTTTCTACCACTTCTTTTTGTAACATTGGTAACATGGCATAACCACCACCAAATGTTAAACCACCAATGCGACAAAATGTCCAAAACAAATCGATATAATCGTTCATAAATGAACCTCCCAAAAATAATTTCATTCAATATTATATCTCAAATTTTATATTTTAAAAGAAATTTTAACCATTCCTTGTGGATAAAATAGTTTTCAATAAAAAAAGAGGACTTTTAAAAGTCCTCCCTAATACTTATTAATTAAGCAATACGATCCATCACTGGAACGATTTGTTTTTTACGAGAAACAACACCTTCAAGTAAAGCTGTGTTTTCTGTTAATTCAACATTAAATGCTTTTTCAACGATATCCGTACGTTCACCTAATGCGATTACTTGTGAATTACTATTTAAGATATCTGTGATGACAGCGACGAATAAGTTTAATCCTTTTTCTGCAATAATGGCTTGCATTTGCTCTTCTAACTCAGCTTTACGAGTCATCATATCTTCAATGCTAACCACGTTGATTTGTGCAATTTCAACCGTTGATGATCCCATTGGGAATACTTTAGCATCAATCCCTAATAATTGACCTGCTGTTAAATCAGAAAGATCAGTTCCTGCTTTTAACATTTCTAATCCGTAAGTCTCAACATCTAATCCTGCGATTTGCGCTAACTCACGGCACGCTTTTTCATCTTGTGGTGTACAAGTTGGTGATTTGAATAATAATGAGTCTGAAATGATCGCACTTGCCATTAATCCTGCGATTTTAGGCTCGATTTCGATTCCATTTTCTTTATACATTTTATATAAAATTGTTCCTGTACATCCAACTGGCTCTGCACGATAGAATAATGGTTCAGATGTTTGGAAGTTTGCAATACGGTGATGATCAACAACCATTTTGATTGTTGCTTTTTCAATTCCGTTTGCACTTTGGTTAAATTCGTTGTGGTCCACTAAAATAACTTCATCATTTTCAGTAACTTCTTCAATTAACGTTGGAGCTTCCACTTGGAAATGATTTAAAATGTATTGAGTTTCTTTATTAACATCACCTAAACGGCAAGCTTTCACGTCCATACCTAATTTTGTTTGTAAGTCAGTCATGACTAAAGTAGATGTAATTGAATCCGTATCTGGATTTTTATGTCCGAATACTAATGTAGCCATTGATTCATTCCTCCTTCTGAATTTTCACTTCTCTTATTTTACACTATATTGCTAAAAAACTCATCGCCTTTTACTCCAAATTTACAATTTTTCAATCATATTTTACCTCAAATCGGTTTAGACTACTAAGAGAATGAATAAAGGAGGCGTTTTATGGAAACGACTTGGAGCTTAAAAGAATTATATGAATCATTTGAAAGTGAAGACTTCTTAAATGACTTAAATACCGTTGATGACCTCATCAAGCGCTATGAAACGTATGCACAATCTCTATCTAATATAGATAAAAATGAAGTCAAAAAGCTAGAAGAGTATCTAGAATTTCAAATTGAAATGGCCAGCTTATTTCAACGACTCTTCTCATTTTGTTCCTTAACTTTAAGCACTAATACAAGTGATGAAAAAGCATTAAAATACTCAGATATTTTAAATGAAAAAAGTAGTGCTTTAGCTTCAAGTGAAGCAAAAGTTAATCATTGGATTGGGTCTTTAAAAAATATCGATTCCTTTTTATCTCAATCAGAGGCATTAAAAGACCATTCCTTTTTATTCCATGAGATTCAACAATTCAGCGCTCATTTATTAAGTGATAAAGAAGAAGCTATTGTGGCTAAATTACAAAATACAGGTTCCATTGCGTGGTCAAAGTTAAAAGATATGTTGACATCTAAGCTCATGGTTGATGTCCCGCTCCAGGATGAGGTTAAATCCATGCCACTCACCATGGCACGAAATCTCGCACACGATAAAAATCCTGATATCCGTAAAGCGGCGTATGAAGCTGAATTAAAAGCCTATGAAAAAGTGGATGATAGTTTAGCTGCTTGTTTGAGCAACATTAAAGGCGAAGTCATTACATTATGTAAATGGCGTGGCTATGAATCTGCCCTTGAAGAAACACTTTTAAAATCTCGCATCACAAAAAAAACATTAGATGCGATGCTCGCTGCCATCGTAGAAGCCCTACCTCATTTTCGTGACTTTCTAAAAACAAAAGCAAAATGTCTAGGTCATAAAAACGGTCTTCCATTTTATGATTTATTTGCTCCACTTGGAACTCACACTCAAACCTTTGACTATGAACAAGGAACACAATATGTTCTAAAATTATTTAAAACCTTTTCTGACGAACTGGCTGAGTATGCCAAAGAGGCGATGGAAGGGGCTTGGATTGATGTTTATCCCAAACAAGGAAAAGTAGGTGGTGCCTTCTGCTCAAACTTACACATCATTAAACAAAGTCGTTTCTTATTAAATTATGGCGATCAATTTAGTGATGTCATTACGATGGCTCATGAGCTCGGACACGGATTTCATGGCTATTGCTTAAATGAAGAAAGTATCTTAAACTCTGGTTATCCTATGCCTTTAGCTGAAACAGCGTCAACCTTCTGTGAAACCATCGTTAAAAAGGCTGCGATTAAAGGTGGTGACGAGGAACAAGCGTTTGCTGTTTTAGAACAAGAATTAACAGACGCCACTCAAATCATCGTCGACATTTATAGCCGTTATTTATTTGAAACTGAACTCTTCAAACGCCGAGAAGAAAGTTCAGTTGGGGTTAAAGAATTAAATGAGATGATGATTAAAGCTCAAAAAGAATCCTATGGTGATGGCCTTGATCCCAATTATTTACACCCTTATATGTGGGCATGTAAACCTCACTATTACGATGCTTCTTCTAACTTCTATAACTTTCCTTATGCCTTTGGGTTATTATTTGCAAAAGGTCTATATGCCAAATATGAAGAACAGGGCGAAGACTTCCCTAAAGCTTATAAAAACCTTTTGGCAGTAACGGGTAAACTATCGGCTAAAGAAGTCGCTCAAACAATGGATATTGATATTGAAGATCAAGCCTTTTGGAAAAAATCACTCGATTTAATCATCGAAGATATTGAATATTTTAAACAATTAGCTCAAAAACGATTTTAATTAAGTCTATTCAACAGCAACCACGATGAGTTGCTGTTTTTTATTCGCTAAATCAGTGAAACTCCCTCCCACTAAATTGAGATGAACCTATCAGCAACCTTAAAATAATTAATAGAAAAAATGGTTTTTATTGCCTTTTTTCTCTTTATCATCCATAATAAGTGGTAAATGAATTTTAATTTCAAAGGAGAATCATTATGAAAAGTTATAACTTTTATAAATGGAGAATTTGGATTATTTTAACCTTTTCATTTGTCCTTTCTCTCTTCCATCGCGGATCCATGGGTGTCATTTCATCCCCTATGAGTGCGGACTTAAATGCAACTGCTACACAAGTTAGTAATATTGCCTCGGTAACCTTTTATACATATGCTTTAATGCAAATTCCTGCTGGATTGTTACTAGATCTTTACGGATATCGTAAAATAAGTGGTTTGGGTGTCTTACTAACAGGAATCGGATCAATTTTACTCGGAATAACTCCATCCATATCTCTCGCGTATATGGGACGACTACTTGTTGGACTTGGAACGTCCGTTATTTTTATTTCTGTCTTAAAAGCCCAAAGTATTTGGTTTAACCAGCGTGAATTTACGCGTGCTTCAGGACTCCTTTCATTTATTGGGAATATGGGGGGGATGCTTGCTACATTTCCACTTGCCATTTTAGTGGCTTACATGGGGTGGCGTGGTTCAATGACTTGGATGGGATTCCTTTGTGTCATTATCTCACTGTTAATCTTTATCTATGTTAAAAATCATCCTAACGATTATGGATTCGAAGCAAAAGGAAAAACAGGTATTTCACAAAAGATTAATTTGAAACAAGCATTGAAAACGGTCCTCTTAAATCGTTCCATTTGGCGTAATTTCTTTGCCCTGTTCACATTAGTCGGTTGTACGACTGCTTTTTCTGGTGTTTGGGGGGTCAACTATTTATCAACTGTCTATCACCTAACTGAAACAAAAGCTTCATTTTATATTTCCTTTATTCTTATTGGGTTAATTGTTGGTTCATTATGTATTAATAAAATTCTAAGCTGGTTTAAATATCAAATCTCACTTTGCCAGCGCATTGCTTCGACTCTAATGACACTTTGTTGGATCTACTTTTTAATCATAGCCAATGGACAACCACCTCTTTCCATCCTACCGATTTTACTATTTATGATAGGATTTTTCGCCACCGCACACATCCTATCCTTTACTGATATTACAAATTACTGTACACCTGATAACAATGGGCTGGCTAGCAGTTTTATTAATGCTGGGGAGTTTATCGCAAGCTCACTCATCACCTTATTAATTGGTACTTTTCTTGATTTAACTTATGTCGGAAGCAGCACAGACGCTGTCCGTTACTACAGTGCTAGTCAATATAAACTATGTTTCTTTATTTTCCTATTTATTTCAGCTTTAGGGATTTTAACTAGTTTTATTAGTTGTAAACAAGAACAGGAAAAATCCTCCTCAACGCTGACAACCACTCATTAATAAAATAAAAACCAGAGATCGAATCTCTGGTTTTTATTTTATATCGCTTCTTCTAGCCATTGATGAATTTCTTCATAAACGATGTTTTTTTCTTTTTCATTTAAAATTTCATGACGCATTTTCTGATATAATTTATAATTAATATCAACTAATCCAGCGTCTTTCATAACTTCATAAGCTTTGATAACCATTTGACCATATCCACCAACGGGATCATCTTCACCTGATAATAATAAAACAGGCAAATCATATGGCATTTTTTTTATATTCTTCTCATTTGTTATATACAATAAGCCAGTAAATAAATCTTCAAATCCTGCAGTAGTAAAAACAAACCCACAACTTGAATCAGCACAAAATTGTTTCACTATACTTTCATCATAACAAATCCAATCACTTGGCGTTTTAGCATTTTCAATGTGTTGATTAAAGGTTCCATATGATAATCGGTGAAGCAAAGGACTACGATATCTTGAACCTTTGATACGTTTGATTATTTTAGCAGCTATTTTTCCTGCGACTAATTGATATTTTGGTTCATGTGCCGTTCCAGTTAAAATCAAGCCATTAATCGTCTCTCCATAATCAATCGCATAATGTCTTGCTAAAAATGATCCCATACTATGACCTAACATAACAATTGGTAAATCTGGATGTTTGGCATGAATTAAATCATTAATCGATTTTAAATCATCCACCATTTTACTCCATCCGTTAGTTTCACCAAAATATCCATAATCATCTGCACTCTTCACAGATGCTCCATGTCCACGATGATCATTCGCATAAACAACATAGCCTTGGCTGATTAAATAAGCAATAAACTGCTCGTAACGCATCGTATGTTCACAAGAACCATGAACTAATTGAATCACTCCACGTGTTCGAATTTCTGCTTGTGGCTCATAGACATAAAGTTCTATGTCATAACCATCTACCATTTGAACTTTCAAGAATGTGGCCCCCTTCATATTACATATGTATACTGTACCATAATTTCAAAGGGAAGCCAACTCTTTCACTAGACTGGGCCATTGTTTTTTAATCTTTTATACTGTTTTCTCATCAATTATTCGAAATCCGTTTCATTTCCTACAACAATTTGATAAGGAACAAACTTCCCGTCTTGATACGTTAAATAAACTTCAACAATACCTAAATTATCTACCGTTGCAATTCCAACAATTCGTTGTGAGGCTACTAAGCTATAAGCATCTTGTCCCCTTGGAGTCATAATTGGATATAATCCACCTAACGGCAACACATCTCCTCTTAAATTTTCTTTAACTTTTCCTTCAGGAGTATAGTACTTATCTAATAGCTCTTTATCTTTTGTTGAAAGATCCAGTTTATAGGTTTGATTAATGGTGTTATTTTTAACGATGACTCCATAGTTATTCGTAAAACTAATACTCCAATCATATAAATCATTCAAATCATTATAATCGAGTAACTGGACTGGCTTTTTATCTTTAAAACTATAAATGTAATAATAATGAATATTTCCACTTCCACCAGAACTAATTGAGACATAAATATCATTAATATCGTCTTGATTAAAATCACCTAAAAAAAGTGTACTACCATAACCACCATTTAAATCAAGAGTTTTTTCCGTGACTTCGCTCGTCACACCATCAACGACAAAAATTGTAATATCCTCTTGGTAAATCGCATCTGAACTTTTTTTATTTCCTGCAAGATAAATAAAGTCATCCACTTGATCTCCTGTCACATCCGCTATTTTACGATCAAAAATATAAGGAGCATCAACCTCGACGGCTAATTCAATCTGAGGAGGAATATAAGCTTCTAAAAACATCTCAACAATCTCCTTTCCAATCTAAACTAACCTTAGTATGAGTGATTAACGGGAATCTATGAATTTTTTTGTATATATTAACAATTTAATTTTATGATTATTAAAAAAGAGGTCCCCCAAAAGTGGACCTCTTAAGATTAGAATAATGTCATTTGGTTACTTGGTGGTTGAACCGATGCTTTAGCTGGCTTATCATTCCCTAATTCCATGTCTCCAAAGACATTCATTAATTGTAATTTTTCGATTAATGTTTTTGAAACTTTTCCACGTGTTTGAACGTCTTTAATCGTTTTAAAGGGTTCTTCTTCACGAGCAGCTACGATTTGACGCGCTACGTTCTCCCCTAATCCGTCTAAAGCGGTAAATGGTGGAATTAATGATTTTTTATCTTCTGAAATTTTGAAATCAACCGCTTGTGATTCCTCAATATTAAAGTTTTGGAAATAGAAGCCACGCTCTGTCATTTCAAGCGCAATTTCTAAAATCGTGACTAAGTTTTTCTCTTTTGGTGTCGCTTCAAATCCTTTTTCTTCAATTTCATCTAGACGTTTACGAATCGCATCTGGCCCCTTAATCATGGTTTCCATTTCAAACACATCTGCACGTTTTGAGAAGTATGCACAGTAATAATAAATTGGATGATGAACTTTAAACCAAGCAATACGTATTGCCATTAAAACGTAAGCTGTCGCATGGGCTTTTGGGAACATGTACTTAATCTGACCACATGACCAAATATACCATTCTGGAATATTATGCTTACGCATTTCTTCTTCAAATTCTTTCCATCCATCTGGCACTTTACTTGCCATTCCTTTACGAACAAACTCCATAATTTTGAAGGCTAAGGCTGGTTCTAACCCACCATACATTAAGTAAACCATGATATCATCACGACATCCGATAACATTCTTAAATTCAATCTTACCAAATTTATCGTACTTACCTGCTACTAAATCAGCCGCATTATTTAGCCAAACATCTGTTCCATGTGATAGACCCGAAATTTTAACTAACTCAGCAAATGTTTTTGGTTTTGTATCTTCAAGCATGTTACGAACGAATGGGGTTCCAAACTCAGGTACTCCATATGATCCCGTCGTTGAACGAATTTGCTCTGGCGTCACACCTAATGATTCCGTTGAATAAAACAGTTTGTAAACCTCGGGATCATCTGTTGGAATATCTTTTGGATCAATACCAGAAATATCTTGTAAATAACGAATGACCGTCGGATCATCGTGCCCAAGAATATCAAGTTTTAATAAGTTATCATGAATTGAGTGGAAGTCGAAATGTGTGGTACGCCATTCTGCTGTTGGATCATCTGCTGGATATTGAATGGGTGTGACATCATAAATATCCATGTAGTTTGGTACAACGATAATTCCACCCGGGTGCTGTCCTGATGTACGACGAACCCCTTCACATCCTTTGGCTAAACGTTCAATTTCAGCGGTACGCATCTCTTTATGTGTATCCTCAATAAATCCTTTAACATACCCAAAAGCTGTCTTTTCAGCAACCGTACCAATCGTTCCGGCACGGAAAGCAAAATCATCACCGAAGACTTCACGGCAATATAAATGAGCGACGGGTTGGTATTCACCTGAGAAGTTTAAATCGATATCGGGAACTTTATCTCCTTTAAATCCAAGGAAGGTCTCGAACGGAATATCATGTCCATCTTTACGCATTTTCGTTCCGCAATGTGGACAATTCGCATCTGGTAAGTCAAATCCAGATTCCGCATTGGCTAAAATATCTTGGAATGGTTCTTCTTCTTTACGAATCCCATAACGCCCTTTTTCATCTTCATTCATCTTAAAGGCAGAGAATAGACAATTCGGACATCGATAATGCGGTGATAAAGGGTTAACTTCAGTAATATCCATTAATGTGGCTACGAAAGACGATCCAACTGAACCACGAGAACCTACTAAGTACCCATCGTCGAGTGATTTCTTAACTAACATGTGTGAAATATAGTAAATAACAGCGAATCCATTACCAATGATACTATTTAATTCTTTAATGAGGCGGTCTAATACATACTGTGGTAATTCTGATCCATACCATTCATACGCACGCTCATAACACATCTCACTTAAACGATCTTTGATACTTGGAATCCCTTTATCTTTTAAGAAATCATCTGCAGGCGTAAATAACTCATCTTTAATCGCTTTAATCATCTCACATTGATCGGCAATCATATTTGGATTTGTTACAATGATTTCTTTTTGTTTTTCTTCACTCAAGAAGTGGAAATCATTAAACATCTCATCCGTTGTTCTAAAATGCATACTTGGAATCGATTTAATATCTGGATGATTTAATGGATGACGTCCACCTCCGATTGATGGTGTTCGTGTATAAATCTGACGATATATTTTATCTTCACGATTTAAGTGATGAACATCTCCTGTGGCGCAGACTGGAATATTTAACTCTTCACCGACTTTGATAATACGTTCAATCGTTTGAATAATATACCCTGCCATCTCTTTTGAATTTAAATCAATTAAATGTGAATAAACTTCTGGGGGTTGAACTTCTAAGTAGTCGTAAAACTTAGCTTTTTCTTTTAACTCCTCGTATGATTTATTGATTGCTGTTTCAAAGACCTCACCATTGACACAACTACTTCCAATTAATAACCCTTCACGATGAGCTTCTAAGTAGCTACGACGAATACGTGGCTGACCATATAAGTCGTTTGTCATCGATTGAGAAACGACTTTAAATAAGTTTTTAAATCCAACTTCATTTTTTGCTAAAACTGTCACATGCGTAGAATAATCGAGCTTAAACGATGTATCTTTATCCACTAGGTTATTAATTTCATCATGCGTCTTAATACCTAGCTTCATCATATCTTTAAGTAATAAGATAAAGGCTTGACCTGTGGCACGTGCATCGTAAATGGCACGGTGATGTTGAGTTAATTCTACCTTAAAGAATTTCGATAACGCCTTTAAATTAAATCGTTTCATCTTACGCTTAAATTTTTCATCAATGGTTGCATCTGTCGCATAATTCCAATACACCCCAAATTGGTGGTGATACATCACACGAGCTGCAGCCAGTGTATCAATGACAGGATTTGTACATGGACCTAAATTAAAGCGTTTATAGGTAGCATGTAAATGCCCCATATCAAAGGCTGCATTATGAGCAACTAAAATACAGTCTTCTGACCAAGCTTTAAAGCGGCGCATCACGTCCTCAAGTTCAGGTGCATGATCAACATCACTTTGTAAAATATGAGTTAACTCAATTGTTTTTAACGAAAGTTTACGATGAGGGTTTGCAAAATCTGAAAACTCATCAATAATCGCACCATTTTTAATTTTTACCGCTGCAATCTCAATAATCACATCATAATTTGTCGAAAAACCAGTGGTTTCGACGTCATAAACGACATAGGTAGCATCATTTAAATTTAACGGTTGTTCATCCCAAGCAATTTTCGGTTCATCTTCAACTAGATAACCTTCAACGCCATAAATCACTTTAATATCATTTTTCTTTGCAGCATGATAAGCATCAGGAATTGCCTGAACGACACCATGATCCGTTAAAGCAATCGCTTTATGTCCCCACTGTGCCGCTTGCTTAATGTAATCTGAAATATCGGTTACACCATCCATTGCACTCATTTTCGTATGGACATGAAGCTCCACACGCTTCTCACCTTCTGGTGCTAGATCTTTACGAGGTTCTGTTTTAGCATCAATCACGTTTGCTGCATTTACCATCATACTTAACTCTTTTGAGAATGAGTCAAATTGAATACGTCCACTCACACGAACCCAATTACCTTTTTTCAAAATTTTAGGAACCATTTTTTTCATTTCTGCTGATTTAGCAAACATTTTAATATAAATCGAATCCGTATAATCTGTAAATTTAGCTGTAATTAACATCATCTCACCATTTCGGATATCGCGTGTTTCTGCATCAAAGATATATCCTTCTAAAATACAGCGACTCATTTCATCATCAATATCTTTACAGTTCATCGGAGTTCCATTAATCGGTCCTCCAATTGATGTCTCTGTCACTTCTGGCTCTTTTCGCGAATATCCTCCGCGACTTCCACCATAACCTCCACCTTCACCACGATAAACCGGTTTTTGTGGCTCCGCCTCTGGTTCAATAGGCTTTGGAATTTCTACAATTGGTGGTAATGACGTTTCTCGCTCTGTTAAAATATCTGCATCTGAAAGAGCATCTTCTGAATAAATTGGTCGAACCTGTTTAATTGGGAACCCAAAGCGTTCATAACTTTGCTGAATCTTAGTCGCATACTTTTGTTGAATTTCATTATAATATTGCTCATCCTTAACAGCGATTTGTAACTCATCACCTACAACAGAAGCTTTAAAGCTCTCAAGACAGCGAATTAATAAATCTTGACGGCTTAAATATTCAATCATCAGCGGCCAATATTCTAAAATTTGCTCGTCACTTGGTCGACTTAAATAACGAATCGTAAATGTTGCTTGATTCACTGTTTGAATACGACCAAATGTGTGATCAAATCGTGAATAAAACTCATAAAAAGCTGCTGAAATAAGCGGTGTATCAAACGTTAAATGAAAAAGTAATGCTTGACGCTTACGAAAAACATCTACTTTCTCAATCGTTTTTTCTTCAAATAAAAAAAGTTGATGCTCCGGATATTGAATTTGTTCCAATAAAATTTGCATCTGTTTTTGCATACGGGGCTCCCCCTTTTCTATATAAAAGACTAGTTAGTCATAACTAATACATTTTATCATTATTTGACGATTATTTCATCATTAAAATTTAACCAACCATGACTCTAAGTTATTATGGATTTTTTTAATTGATATAAAAAAAGTTCCCTCAAAAAGAGAGAACTTTTCAAATTATGCTAATGTTTCATATTTTTCTTGAACAAATGTCATTAAGTCAGCAACTGCCACTTCAGCAACTTCACCTGTTTGACGAACTTTTACTTCAACTAAACCGTCAGCAATACCACGTCCAACTGTAACTCGGATTGGTAATCCGATTAAGTCAGCATCAGAGAATTTAACTCCTGCGCGCTCTTTACGGTCGTCTAATAGAACATCAAATCCTGCTGTTTTTAAATCAGCATAGATTTTTTCTGCTGCTTCTAATTGATCTGCTTTTTTCACATCAACTGGAACGACATGAACATCAAATGGAGCGATTGATTTTGGCCAAATCATTCCATTTTCATCGTTATTTTGTTCAATTACTGCCATCATTACACGGCTAACACCAATTCCATAGCATCCCATAATGATTGGTTGTTTCTTTTGGTTTTCATCTAAGAAAACAGCATTCATTGGTTCAGAATATTTTGTTCCTAATTTGAACACGTGTCCAACTTCGATTCCTTTCGCGTGGTCAACGACACCAACACCGTCTGGAGATGGTGCTCCAACTGGTAAATCAGCTACCTCAATATTAGCAGCAAATGATCCAGTTGTTGAGTAGACGATTGTATCTTCTCCAATTTCAGCTAATGCCATAAATTCCGCAGATTGAGATCCACCAATTTGTCCACTATCAGCTTCTACCATACGGAAGTTTAATCCACAACGAGTAAAGATGTTTGTATAAGCTTGAACAAAGTTATTATACGCTTCATCTAAAGACTCTTGTGTCGCATGGAATGAATAAGCATCTTTCATGATGAACTCGCGTCCACGCATTAATCCGAAACGAGGGCGTGCTTCATCACGGAATTTTGTTTGAATTTGGTAAACTGTTAATGGTAATTTTTTATATGAATTTAAGAAGTCACGAACAACGTGTGTAATGACTTCTTCATGTGTTGGCCCTAAAGCAAATTCACGGTTATTACGATCTGTTAAACGCATTAACTCTGATCCATAAACATCCCAACGTCCTGATTCATCCCATAATTCTTTTGGTTGTAACGCAGGCATTAATAATTCATTTCCACCGATCGCATCTAACTCTTCGCGAACGATTCCTTCAACGTTATTTAAAACGCGTTTTGCAAGAGGTAAGTATGTATAAACTCCTGCTGCAACTTGTTTAATAAATCCAGCACGTAATAAGAACTGATGAGAACGAATTTCTGCATCACTTGGTACTTCACGTAGCGTTGGAATAAACATCATAGATTGTTTCATGTTTGGTCCTCCTAAAGCTTACTACGACTATTATTCAATTAGTCTCGACATTTTACCGTCTCTAATTGTTCATTATCGCATCTTTTTAATCCCTTTTCAATCTTTTTATGCACTAATTAAACGAATGATATCGTTAAATGTGACATAAATAAATAATCCAAAGAATAAAAGTAATCCCGTCATATGAATATAACCTTCAATTCGACGATCAACTGGACGTCCAATAATCGCTTCAATTAATACGAATAAAATACGTCCGCCATCTAAAGCTGGGAATGGAAGTAAATTCATAATTCCAATATTCACACTTAAGAACCCAACCCAGATTAGTAATGATGTTAATCCATAAGTCGCAATTGTTGACGTCATTTTATAAATGCCAACTGGTCCTGATAAATCATTAATTCCCGCCTCTTTTGTCACAAATAACATTCTAAAGGTCTCAAAAATTGAAACAAAAGCTTCTTTTGTTTTAAAAATGGAGTACTTGAAACCAGTTAATAATGATTTTTCATATTCAGGACCCACACCTATTGAAGAAACTAACGTTCCCTCACGATCATTGACTTGTGGTGCAATTTCTACCGTGTTTGTTTGGCCATTACGAATATAAGTTAGTGTCGTCGGTTCTGTCGTACTTTGAATAGCCGCTGTTAAGTCTTCCCAATTACTCACCACTTGATTATTATAAGAAACAATCGTATCCCCTTCTTCTAATCCAGCAACTTGAGCTGGAGAATCTTGAATAATTTGACCAAGCGTATTCGAATAGGTTGGCATACCTACTGATAAACCCACAATAAAGAATAAGACAAGGGCTAAAACAAAGTTCATCGTTGCTCCAGCTACCATAGTCGCAAAACGTGCCCATTTTGATTTTGATTCTAAACAACGATCATAAGGAGCAATTTGTTGAGTTCCTTTTTCAAGGATATAATACGCCTCATGTTCAACATTAAACTCACGAAGTATTCCATCTTCTGTTTCAAGGGATATCGTTAATTGTTTATATAAGTCAACCGATTTAATCGTTCCAATGACTTCTGGCTTTTGATCTTCTGGCTTTAAGTAAATTCGATCAACAAGTCCTTGTCGTGAAAAACTGACACCGACTACTTGATCAACCTTAACCATTTCTTTTTCAGCTTCTTCGCCTGCCATCGCAACAAATCCACCGAATGGAATAGCACGAATAGAGTAAGTTGTTTCCCCCTTCTTTTTACTCCAGACCGTTGGCCCCATTCCAATTGAAAACTCATGACATAAAATTCCATAATGTTTTGCTACAAGAAAATGCCCTAATTCATGAACTAAGATAATGATACCTAGTGCTAAAATAAAACTTATAATTCCTATCATCTGTCCTTCCTCCATTATTCATACTTTGTCATGATATTTTTTCGAACGTCACAATCAATTTCTAAAATTTCATCTAAGGTTGGGTTAGTAATCGTTTGATGGGCCGATAATGCTTCATAAACAACCTCTTCGATTCCTAGGAAACTGATCTTATTTCGTAAAAACAAATCTACCGCTGCTTCATTAGCTGCATTTAATACTGTCGGGCAACTTCCGCCCATACGTCCCGCATCATAAGCCATCTTTAAACATGGGAAGCGCTCAAAATCCATTGGTTTAAATTCTAATGTTCCTACTTCAGCTAAATTCAATGATTTCGCCTGCTTTAAATCAATACGCTCTGGATAACTCATTGCAAATTGAATCGGAATACGCATATCCGGTGTTCCTAAATGAGCAATAATACTCGTATCTTCAAACTCAACCATCGAATGAATAATACTTTGGCGATGTAAAATCGTTTCAATACGATCGTAGGGCATATCAAATAACCAATGTGCTTCAATGACTTCTAGTCCTTTATTCATCATTGAAGCTGAGTCAATAGTAATCTTAGCCCCCATCGACCAATTGGGGTGATTTAACGCTTGCTCACGTGTAACATTTTGTAGCATCTCTCGTGTATAATCACGGAATGATCCACCACTTGCTGTGATAATCAATTTCTTTACCGCTTTTGAATCTTCACCTTGTAAGCATTGATAAATTGCCGAATGCTCACTATCAACAGGTAATAACTTAACCCCATATTGCTTTGCTTTTTCCATGACTAAATGTCCAGCTGTCACGAGTGTTTCCTTATTTGCAATTCCAATGGTACGACGCATTTCAATCGCCTTTAGTGTTGGTAATAATCCAACTGATCCCATCACCGCTGATAATACAAAGTGTTCATCTCCTGGTACTTCGTCATAAGTTGCAACCGTGATTAATCCTTCACTTCCAAATCCAAAATGAATGGCTGGATATAAGTGAGATAACTTTTTCGCATCTTCTTCACTGATAACTGATACATATGACGGCTGAAACTCTTCAATAATTACTTGTGTTAGTTGGATATTACGTCCCGCTGAAAAAGCGACTAATCGAAACTTATCTGGATGCTGTCGAATCACATCTAGTGTTTGCGTTCCGATTGAACCTGTTGCCCCTAATAAATAAATATTTTTCATCTAAATCACCACATTCAATACATTAATTAAAATATAAAGTGCCAATGAAGCATATAAGTGACTGTCAAAACGATCGAGAACGCCACCGTGACCTGGGAATAACTTTCCAAAATCTTTAATTCCATATTCTCGCTTCATTGAAGAAGCCACTAAATCACCAAATTGTGCTACAGCTGCTACGACTAAACTCATGATAATCAGCATTAAAATCTGAGTTGATAATCCCGTGAACACGCCGAAAACAGTTCCAATAATAATTCCTAATAATGTTCCACCGATTGATCCTTCTACCGTCTTATTTGGACTAATACGTGGAGCTAATTTACGTTTCCCTAACTTACGTCCAACAAAATAAGCACCGGAATCTGTCACTGCTACGACAATAATCATAAATAAGAATAATTTTAACCCTAAAAATCGAATAAATATCATTGAGTGAAAGGTTGATCCGACATAAAAAATGGTTAGTAGATAGTAACCCGCATCCTTAATTGAAAAGTCCTTACGAACCACAACCGCTAATAATAAAATAAATAAAAATAATGCCATTGTACCTAACCCAAAGGTTAACGTCCCAGTAAATGATAAAGTTTTAAAGTTAAACGAACTAAACATAATCATCAAAGTAGCTAACATTGTAAATAGCTTCACTTCAATTGGTGTTTTAGCAACTGTCTCTTTCATATCAATCATTTCCTGTGTGGCTACAAGGGCTAATAACACGCCTAAAATGATAAACGGTAACTTTCCATAAATTAAAATCGGTAACCCTACCACAATCATAATAATAGCTGTGATAACACGCTGCTTCATGATTTAAACACTCCTTTAGTTTGCTTCATTTAAAGCACCAAATCGTCGATTACGCTTTTGATAATCTAATAATGCTTCATATAACTGCTCTTCTTTAAAGTCTGGCCAAGCAATCGAAGTAAAGTACAACTCTGCATAAGCTAATTGCCATAATAAATAGTTACTGATACGCAATTCTCCACTTGTTCGAATCATTAAATCAAGTGGGGGTAAATCTGAAGTCATTAAGTGTTGATTAATCACGTCTTCATTAATGTCTTCCACATTTAACTGACCATTTTTAACCTCTGTTGCAATGGCTTGGACCGCTTGTTTAATTTCATCTTGTGAACCGTAATTTAATGCAATCGTTAACGTCATCTTCGTATTATTCTTGGTTAATTCACTAATTTCTAATACTTTTTGTTGCAAGTCTATTGGTAATTCTTCTACATTTCCAATTACTTTTAACCTAATATTATTTTCAACTAACTCTGGAGCAAATTCATTAAAAAATTTAATCGGTAACTTCATTAAAAACTTCACTTCTTCATCTGGGCGTTTCCAGTTTTCTGTTGAAAAAGCATACACCGTTAAAGCTTTAATTCCAATATTCGCACATAGCTTTGTTATTTCTCGAACATTCATTGCTCCTTCTTGATGTCCAGCTGTTCTTGGAAGCCCACGTTTTTTAGCCCATCTTCCATTTCCATCTAAAATAATCGCAATATGTTGAGGCAATGGAGCGTTTAAAACTTGCTCTTTATTTACCTGTATCTTTCTCCTCTTTCTAAAGAACATTCAAGAAACCGCCTTTCATAAATTTAACCTATCTTGTATATTTTAATACACTTAACATCTTTTTTCCACTGACATTCAAGATTTATACAAATAAAATATACTTCCTCTCCTCTACAATAGAAAAAAGCTACTAAGAAAATTTCCTAGTAGCTTTATCTATATCAAGTCATCGTTTTACATCGTATAAAATCATGACATTCATTCATACTAAATACAGGTTAGTGTCTATTTAATCTTTTTTGAGCTTTTATCTTAATTCGATGAACCTCTTCTTTTGTTAATGGAGGAATCTCGCGACTCAACTCGACTTCTTGTTTCTTCATGTGTTTATGAAAAGATAATTTTACAAACTTATCATCTTTCTCACTCATCACATTTTACCTGCCAGATTAAATTAATCTTCTCGTTTAAAATATCCGTAGCGCTGTGCATTCGTTTTGACGCGCGTTTCTACTTTATGCGTCACACGTTTGGCATCACCAACAAATTCCGTACCAAACTCCGTTTCCATTTTCGATGCATCTGGAATTAATGCGTTACGAGCTAATCGTTTTGTTTGTTTTGTTGCCATGTAACTGCCTCCTTATGATGTAAAACGATGACATTTTTATTTTGCATTTTTTGTCGAAATATATGCATGAATCCTCATTAAGTCTAATAATTATTTAATCTAAAGTGAGATTCCATTCATAAACATTAATCTCTCGAACGCCCATCATATACATTTCAAGATGAAAAGGAACGACGTAGTTCCCTAACCATCGAGCTCCTAAACGTTGACACGTCTTATTTGATGGAAGATTATCTGGAAGACAGCTAATATACAGATAATTCATCCCATGTAATTGGGCCACTCGTTTAATAATTTGACAAGCTTTAGCTGCATAATGATGACCACGATAAGGGGGATATATTTCATACCCTATATTTCCTCCATAAAATGTATTTTCATTATATCCAACTCGAATATCAATTTTTCCAATCTCATAAGGCATTAAATGCTGTTTAATTTGAAAATGGTAGGATGGTGCGGCGAATTTTTCAAGATGAGCTGGAACTTTTTTTTCAATGATTAAATCAATTTCTCCATCTGTTAAATAACCCACATCTTTAAATCTAAACATGATATTAACACTCCTTCGTGTCCTTTACATTATTCCTTATCATCATACGTGACAATTCTAAAAAAATGAAAAAAAAGACAATATTCATTGTCTTTTTTTAAACTGATGAAACTGTTCTCGAATCTGAGGAAAACGAATAAAGAAATCTATTAATTTATTCAAACACTGAAGGGTTTCTTGCCCCACTGTATGTTCCATTTTTTCTGTCTCATCTAATAAATCTTGTTGAACACCAATCTCTTGTAAAAATTGATAGATTAGATGATGCCGTTGATATAAATACTGAGCGACTTTCCATCCCTCATTTGTTAAACGAATTTTCCCATAACGTTCATATATAATTAAATTCTTTTCATTCAATTTTTTTATCATCTTGGTCACAGAAGATGATTTTATATTTAATGAAGTTGCTAATTCATTTACTCTGATTTCTATTTTATTAGGCTGTGCTAATCGATAAATCATTTCAATATAATCCTCTTCGCTGGCAGTTAAGTTAGCCTGTTTCATGTAATCATAAAAGGTATGATACTCTTGAATTCCCACCTCAATTCCTCCCTATCCCGCTTTAATTACAATTCAATTTATTCTAGTTTTTAACCATCTATACCTAATTTAACTTTTTAAAAATAAAAAAGACTACCAAATAGGTAGTCTTCTAAAACTAGATTGACATGATATCTTTTTCTTTTTCGTCCGCTGCAGCGTCTACTTCTTTGATTTTCTTGTCAGTTAATTTTTGTACATCTTCTGTGTAACCTTTTAATGCATCTTCTGTGATCTCACCATTTTTTTGTAATTTTTTAAGATCATCGTTTGCATCACGACGTACGTTACGGATTGCTACTTTTGCATCTTCAGCAAATCCTTTAACTTTTTTAGCTAATTCACGACGACGCTCTTCTGTTAAAGCAGGTACGTTTAAACGAATAACTTCTCCATCGTTGTTTGGAGTTAATCCGATGTTAGCCTCGTTGATGGCACGTTCGATAGAAGATAATGTTGATTTATCATATGGCTTAATCACTAATTGACGAGCTTCAGGAACTGTCACTTGTGCCATTTGATTAATTGGAGTTGGCATTCCGTAGTAATCCACTTGGATGTTTTCTAATAAAGCAGCGCTAGCACGACCTGTACGTAAAACTGCGAATTCACGTTTTAATGAGTCGATTGCTTTGCTCATACGAGTTTCAGCATTTGTTAATACATTTTTAGGCATGATTATCTCCCCTTTACAATTGTTCCAATTTGTTCACCAGCAACGGCTTTCTTAATATTCCCAGATTCATTCATATTAAACACTAATAATTCAATATCATTATCCATACATAAAGAAGCCGCTGTTGAATCCATAACTTGTAATCCTTGATTTAATACTTCTAAATACGTTAATTCATCGTATTTAGTTGCTTTTGGATTATAACGAGGATCATCGTTATAAACTCCATCAACACCGTTTTTAGCCATTAAAATAGCATCGGCATTAATTTCAGCCGCACGAAGAGCAGCCGTTGTATCTGTTGAGAAATAAGGGTTCCCTGTTCCTCCACCAAAAATCACGATACGTCCCTTTTCTAAATGGCGAATAGCACGACGTCGGATATATGGCTCAGCAATTTGATTCATATGAATTGATGTTTGTGTACGCGTTTGAATTCCACAAGCTTCTAAAGCATTTTGTAAAGCTAAGGCATTCATAACTGTCGCTAACATCCCCATATAGTCAGCACTTGAGCGTTCCATCCCCATTTCACTAGCCGTTTTACCACGCCAGATATTTCCTCCACCTACAATAATGGCAATTTCTACACCAGTTTCGTAAGCACTTTTAATTTGTAAAGCAATTCGTTGTACAGTTTCGGCATCGATACCAAACCCTTTTCCTCCAGCTAAAGCTTCACCACTAAGCTTTAAAACAACACGTTTATATGCAGACATTACGGCACCCACTTTCTCATCCTTTTATATCCAAAGCAAGGGACACAGTGCTGTGTCCCTTAAATATGAATCGTAATTATGCGCGAACTTGGCTCATTACTTCTTCAGCGAAGTTTGCAACAACTTTCTCAATTCCTTCTCCAACTTCTAAGCGGATGAATGATTTGATAGTTGATCCGTTGTTTGCAGCAAATTTAGCAACTGTTACATCACCATCTTTAACGAATGGTTGTTCTAACATACATACATCTGCTAAGAATTTGCGGATACGTCCTTCAACCATTTTTTCAACGATGTTAGCTGGTTTTCCTTCGTTTAATGCTTCTTGAGTTAAGATTTCACGTTCTTTAGCTACAACTTCTGCAGGAACTTGTTCTACAGTTAAGTATTGAGGGTTGATTGCAGCAGCGTGCATTGCAGCATCTTTAGCTACTTCTTCTTTACCTTCAACAACAGTTAACGCAGCAATACGTCCACCCATGTGTAAGTAAGATCCGAAGAATTCGTTGTCAGCTTTCTCAACAACAGTTAAACGACGTAAAGTAATTTTTTCTCCGATTGTTGAAGTTGCTTCGATTAACATTCCATCTACAGTAGTTCCTTCAACTTCGATTGCTAAAGCTTCTTCTACTGTTGCAGGTTTGTTAGCTACTAAGATTTTTCCTAATTTATCTAATAAAGTTAAGAATTGTTCGTTTTTAGCAACGAAATCAGTTTCTGAGTTTAATTCGAAGATAACTGCAGTGTTTCCTTCGATTGCTACTGAACATAATCCTTCAGCTGCTACACGATCAGATTTTTTAGCCGCTTTAGCGATTCCACGCTCACGTAACCAATCGATTGCAGCAGACATATCTCCATTTGTTTCTACTAATGCTTTTTTACAGTCCATCATACCTGCACTAGTTTTTTCACGTAATTCTTTAACCATAGCCGCTGTAATTGCCATTATGATTCCTCCTAATGTTTTTATAAAAATTTAGAGTTTGCTTATAGTTGCATCTTCTTGATAATAACAAAAAAACACAAATATTGCAAGTCATTGAATACCTCAATCACTTATTTAAACGAATTCAGTCTTAAATACTCCCTATCTATTGTAACAGGTTTCTAAAAGCTTTATTCACTTAATTTTAAATTATCATTCTGAACGTTATTAATGATTAAGTAGTTTTCAAAAAAAATACCTTTAACTCATATTGAGAAAAAGGTATTCATTATCAAATTACTCAGCTGCTACTACTTCTTCAGCAACTACTTCTTCAGTAGCTACTTCTTCAGCAGAACCTTGGTTAACTTCGATGATTGCATCAACCATTTTACCAACGATTAAACGTACCGCACGGATAGCGTCATCGTTAGCTGGGATTACGTAATCAACATCTTCAGGATCACAGTTAGTATCTACGATACCGAATACTGGGATGTTTAATTTACGAGCTTCAGCGATTGCAATACGCTCTTTACGAGGATCGATTACGAAGATTGCGCTTGGTAATTCTTTCATATCGCGGATTCCGCCTAAGAATTTATTTAAACGATCCATTTCTTTACGTAATGTGATAACTTCTTTTTTAGGTAATACTTCGAAAGTACCATCTTGCTCCATAGTTTCTAACTCTTCTAAACGAGCGATACGAGCTTGGATAGTTTTGAAGTTAGTTAAAGTTCCACCTAACCAACGTTGGTTAACCCAGAATTGTCCACCACGGATAGCTTCTTCTTTAACAGCTTCTTGAGCTTGTTTTTTAGTTCCTACGAATAAAACACGTCCACCATCTTTAGCAACTTCTTGTAAAGCGTAGTATGCTTCATCTAATTTCTTAGCTGTTTTTTGTAAGTCGATGATGTAGATTCCGTTACGATCTGTGTAGATGTATTTTTTCATTTTTGGGTTCCAACGACGAGTTTGGTGTCCGAAGTGTACCCCTGCTTCTAACAATTGCTTCATTGAGATAATAGCCATTGTAAGTTCCTCCTAAATTTAAATTTGTTCGGCCGCCACATACTTCATCACTAATTGCCACTATAATTCATAGCACTCGACAATTCGCTCCATATGTGTGTGTATTTTTATGCCATGAATAAATGTATCATACTTCGCCTTTTTTTTCAATCGAATCTTCAATTTTTTTAGCTTTATATAAAAAAAACTTTCTCAACGAGAAAGTTTTAGTGAGGTTATCATCTTCTATTTACCTAATTATAGTATTCTAAGTCTGCCTCATCTGCTACACAAATAATGGTTTGTAATAAAAATGGTGGAAATGAAAGTTGATTAGTCTCAATACTTTTTGGATCCGTAATTACTTTTGCACAACGAATTCCATCCTGTGTTAAAACTAATACATATTGTCCCTTTCTAATTTCTTGTTGCATCACTGCATATGTAAATTTTCCATTATATCCTTTAAATTGCACATCGACAACAGTCACTCGCTCATTTGAATACTGCTCATCAGTTACGAAGTGTTCCTCAATTTCATCCTTAACTTGCTGTTGTTCACCTTGTTTTGGAATCAAGAAATAGATTAACATTCCTAATCCAATTAATAATATGATTATGATGACACTAACCAACAAAATTGTTTGCACAATATCACCTCGTTACCTGTTTTCTCCCTATGACTATAAACAAATTTTATCCAATGTAACAGTCAAAATCAACAGTATTATGTATTTTTTTCCATGATTTTGACGCCATTCGTAATGTTTTTTCGAATCCCTCAAAATTCGACAAAATTCTTCTGGTAAATGACGCGCTTTCACGTCGAAATCGACTGGTTATACAAAGAAAATAAGCTACTTTTTTATAAAATAGCTTATTTTGTAGAAAAAACAGGTTTTATGTTGTAATCATTATTACGCGTGCTTCACATTAAAACTCAAAATCTGAATCTTGTAATGGTTCTACCTTCGTCGTTTTAATATAACCATTCCCTTTTGTTGAGAAGAAATCATGATTCTTTGTTTCAACTGAAACTCCATTCATTACGATTGGATTAATATCTTGTTCAGTTGTTTCAAATAGCGGATCAAAGTTCAGGCATTGTAATGCATAGTTCACATTATACTGAATGTACGTCTGCACATCATCTAGCATTCCAATTTCTTTATATAACAATTTTGAGTAATCACACTCAATTTCATAAATATCCTGAATCATTGAATAAGTTTTTGCTTTAAGTTCTTGCTGCTTATCGGCATCAAATGTTGCAAATAATTCCTGCGCAAAAAAGCCAACACCAACGGTATGAAGTTTTTCATCACGTAAAATTAGATTAATAATTTCTCCACTATTCACCATTTTCCCTTGTCCCGCTAACCATAACGGTAAAAAGAATCCACTATAAAAGCAAACTCCTTCTAAACATAAACAACCTACCATCGACATAAAAAGAGACTCTTCATTTTCAATGCTGTAATAAGTCTTCATAATCCGATCAACCTTTTGTTGAAGGGATTTTGTTTCTTCGATCCAGTCAAATAATTCGTCAATTCGTTCTGTCGTACACAAGGTTTGAAAAATAGTTGAATACGACCTCGCATGAATACTCTCAAATCCTGCAAATAACGCTAAAATACTTTTCACAAAAAGACTTGGTGATTTTTCAGCAATTTTTTGAATTCCTGTCGATTGTTCTGTATCTAATAACGTTAATCCTGCAAGGATTCGCTCATACGTAACTTTAACTTCAGGAGCTAATGTTTCCCATGTTGATTTATCTTCTGAGACTGGGATTTCCTCAGGTAGCCAAAACTGTTCGGTTTGCTTTAAATATAAATCATCATAAAATTGATGATCTGGTGCGTTCCAATTCACTGCTTGATATCGTTGTTTCACCTTTCTCACCCTTCCCCTTAAACTGAACATGTTGTACATTCTTCAAATGCTAGATTTTTTGTACGCGTATAATATAAACTTTTTAATCCTAAATGATGGGCATATAAATAGTAACGAACTAACTCACGTGTACTCGTATTACTATCGACATAAAGTGTCGTACTAATTCCTTGATCAATATGAGGTTGAATTTCAGCCACTAACTCTAATACCTTCATCATATTCATATGGTACGCTGATTTATAAAAGAAAATATTATCTTCTCCTAAATACGGCATTGGATAGTAAGTCGTTGCATTACCGTATGTACGGCGCTCCACTAAATCAACGATCGGTAAAATACTTGCCGTTGCATTTTGGACATAACCAATACTTTGTGTTGGAGCAATCGCTAAGCGATAGGCATGATACATTCCACTTTCTTTTACAGCCGTCGCAAGTTTAGCCCAATCTTCTGTTGTAGGAATCATCATATCTCCAAACAATGCTTTAATACGATCAGTAGTTGGCGTATAATCTATTTCTTGATAATTCTTGAAATAGTTACCATTCGCATATTCAGATTGCTCAAAGCCGGTAAAACTTTGGCCTTTTTCAATCGCGATTTGCATACTACGCTCAATTGAATAATAATTCACCATCATAAAGAATGTTCGTGCAAATTCTTTCGCAAGATCACTTTCATAAGCAATTTTATTTTTGGCGAAAAAGCCATGTAAATTCATACACCCTAATCCAACAGCATGTAATTCATGATTCGCTTTATTAATGCCTGGTGCATTGGAAATAGCTGAAAGCTCACTAACACTCGTTAAAGCGTCCATTCCACTATAGACACTTTCTCGAATCGATTGCTTCTCCATCACATTGACAATATTTAATGATCCTAAATTACAACTAATGTCTCGGCGAATGATATCCTCTTGTCCATAATCATTAATCGTTGAAGTTTCTTGTAATTGGAAGATTTCTGTACAAAGATTAGACATTTTAATTTGCCCAATCTCTTTCAGTGCGTGAGCATCATTTGAATTTGATTTAAAAACCATATACGGATAGCCCGATTCAAATTGCATCTTTGCAATATGTGTTAATAGACGTCTTGCATCTAACGCTCGTTTTTTAATTGATTCATTTTGTACAAGTTCTTCATACATCACATCTAAATCTAAATCATCTAAATGTTTTCCAAGCGCTTGATAAACAGTATGTGGAGCAAAGACATACATCGGTTCATTCTTTTTGGCCAATTCAAAGAATTTACTTGGGACTACTACTCCAATCGATAAGGTCTGAATTCGACTTTTCTCATCTGCATTAATCTTCTTTGTATCTAAAAACTCTTCAATATCCCAGTGAAAAATATTTAAATAAGCTGCTCCTGCTCCTGGACGTTGACCAAGTTGATTGACATAGCTGAATGAGTCTTCTAACAATTTCATAACCGGTAACACACCGCTCGCTGCATTCTCAATTCCTTTAATCGACTCATTACGCGCACGAAGTTTTGATAAATTCAATGCCACTCCACCACCAATTTTTGATAGTTGCATCGACGTATTAATATTATATGTAATTGAATTGAGTGAATCATCCATCTCTAGTAAGAAGCACGACACCATTTCACCACGGCGAGCCTTTCCCGCATTTAAAAATGTAGGTGTTGCTGGTTGATAGCGCTGCTCAATCATTGCAACGGCATAATCCATTGCTTTCTTTGCATCCCCTTGCGCTAAGTATAATGCAACGGCTACAATTCGATCTTCATAATACTCTAAATATTGCTGATGATCATTTGTTTTTAAAGCATAATCTTTATAAAACTTTGAAACCGCCATGAACGATTGAAATTTAAACTCATAAGAAAAGACAGTCTCACGAATACTTAAAATATCGTCTAATTCATATAATCTAAAGAAATCTTCATAATAATTCTCATCAATTAGCCAGCGTAAACGTGCCGCTTCTGTCTCAAATCGCTTCATTTTCGATTCTACTTCTTCTAAAAAGGCTTGAACTGCTTCACGATCTTTTTGTAACTGATAAAATCCATCTTTCTTTTGCATTAATTCATTATTTAACTGAATATATTTCTGTTCCATATGCTCACTCCTTTTAGAGACTCTCTTTCAATACGGTAATTTATAATAACATATTTTTTTCGACTTTTTCTACTAAAACGAACTGTTTTTTTTGTATATAAAAATGCAAAAAATACCCTTTATTTTTATTCTTTTTTCATGGAGTGCCGACCTTTGTATTATTCACATTAAAAACACCCTCATACCTCACCAAACAAAAAGAAGTAACCCATATGGTTAGGTTACTTTAGCTCCAATGATACATACTTAAATTATCAGCTTTACCATGAATGATACAAATAAAAGTTTAAATTCTTACTACAGATCTTTACCTCTTATCACTTCCCAAGTCCCCTCTAGTCTTCCTGCTTATCTTTAGACCCTGTCTATTAAAGACATCTATTATTAATAAGTGATAGTAGGAAGTTTCCTGTTATACTAAAAAAAAGACCTTATTAAAAGGTCTTTTTCTGTATCAATTAGTCTTCTTTAACCACTTGTGACGTTTCAGCAAGTGAAGCAATTAACCCACTAACATTTTGAATTTCAGATGGGATAATTAATTTTGTTGCTTTTCCATCTGCTACTTGTGCTAAAGCTTCAAATGATTTAAGTGTTAAAACTTCTGTTGTTGGGTGAGATTCATTTAGCATACGAAGCCCTTCAGCTGTTGCTTCTTGAACTTTTAAAATGGCTTCTGCTTCCCCTTCTGCACGGCGAATCGCAGCTTCTTTATCTGCTTCTGCCGATAAAATCATGGCTTGTTTACGAGCTTCTGCCTCAAGAATTTGTGATTCTTTTAATCCTTCCGCTTTTAAAATTGCAGATGTTTTTTCTCCTTCTGCTTGTAAGATTTTTTCACGACGTTCACGTTCTGCACGCATTTGTTTTTCCATGGCCGCTTGAATATCTTGTGGCGGAATAATATTTTTAACTTCTACACGGTTAATTTTAATTCCCCATGGATCAGTGGCTTCATCTAACACTGAACGCATACGAGAGTTAATAATATCACGTGAAGTTAACGTTTCATCTAACTCTAATTCCCCGATGATATTACGTAATGTTGTTGCTGTTAAATTCTCAATAGCAGCAAATGGATTACTTACCCCATACGTAAATAATTTAGGATCTGTAATTTGGAAGAAGACAACTGTATCGATTTGCATTGTCACGTTATCTTTTGTAATAACGGGTTGTGGTCTAAAATCAATAACTTGTTCTTTTAATAACACTTTATTTGCAACGCGATCCATAATTGGAATTTTAACATGAAGCCCAACGGTCCAAGTTGCAGCATAAGCACCGAAGCGCTCAATAACATAGGCATTTGCCTGAGGTACCACTTTAATGTTAGCTGCTACTAAAATAATAATAACAACCACAATAGCAATGATAAAATAAGCCATTTTTCCATCTCCCTTTATTTAATGATAATTGTGACTCCTTCAATACGTAACACAGTCACAATTTCATCTACTTTATATACTTGTTTACTTTCTGACATCGCACGCCATACTTTACCATCAAGCTTTACTTCACCGGTCGTATAAGGCCTAATCTCTTTTACTACCACAGCTTCTTTTCCAATCAACTCATCAACATTTGTTTTGACTTGACCGATTTTTAACTTTTCAACAGCTACTTTTCGAGTGGTCGCCACTAAGACTAATGAGACTCCCAAAAAGATAAGGAGTTGAACTATAAATGAATCAATAACAAAGGCAAATAACATGGCAACTAAAGCTCCGATTGCAAACCAAATTGAAACAATCCCTAAAGTCAATGCTTCAATAACAGCAAAGGCAATAGCAATCCAAAACCATAGCCATGTGAAAGGAATCCCCAAAACCAAACTCGTTAAACTGACCATCTTCTCTCACTCCATTCTAATTGTTACTCTTACACTGTTACTTTTACATTATAGCAAATTTATTCCTCATTTGATACATCTAGCAAATTTGTTTTCATTTATTTTCCATCTTTTTAGCGCGCGGGTGTGCTAACGCATAGGCTTGCTTTAAATGTTCTTTCGAAACATGCGTATAAATTTGAGTGCTCGATAAATGCTCATGACCTAACAGTTCTTGCACAGCCCGCAAATCTGCTCCATGATTTAATAAATGTGTCGCAAACGTATGGCGAATCATATGTGGAGCCAACTTAATATGATTTGCCGTTTGTTTCGTTAATCGATTTAAAATATCTCTTACCCCTCGTTCTGTTAATGGCAGTCCATAATGATTCAAAAATAAATAATCGGTTTCAATCTTTGATTTTTTTAGTAACCTAGGTCGACTCTGTTGTAAATATGCTTGGATTGATTCCACTGCAAATTCCCCTAATGGAATATATCGATCTTTCCCACCCTTACCGTGTACTAACATCATCCCTGTTTCAAAATCTAATTGTTTTAAGGTTAAGCCACAGCACTCTGAAACACGGATACCTGTGGCATATAGGATTTCCAATAATGCATAATTTCGACATCCTAGTACCGTTGATTGATCAATACTTTCAAATAAGGCAACCATTTCTTCCTCATATAAAAACTTTGGTAAAACTTGTCCTCCTTTAGGTGCCTTAATCATCGAAAAAGGATTATGAGAAATGACACCCTCCTTTAATAAGAACTGATAATACGAACGTAAAGATGAAAGTTTACGACTCACTGTACTTCGATTCAATTGATGCGTGTAGCAATAATTTAAATACGCACGGACTTCGCTATACTCCACATCTAACGGCTCAATCAGCTCCTGCTTACAAAAAGATTGCCATTCCTCTAAGTCTTTTTTGTAATTTAAAATCGTATGAGTTGAATAACGCTTCTCGTACGTTAAATACTCTAGATAACGATTAACCAGTTCTCTCATTATTCCTCACTCCCTCTACGTATAAAGAAAACAGTACTTATTGTACTGTTTTCCTTCATCGTTTATTTAATTGCCTGAAGCTATTTTTCTTCTTCATTTAGCAGATAAAGAGGCTGAAAGTCTTCAGATTCACCAAAGAACAAATTCTCCCTCACACTGATCAATGATTAGATTAATTCTTTACATTCATTGATTTTTTCAATGGCGCGTGCAGCATAAAGAGCTTTTTTCTCTTTTTTCTTAACACGTCCTGGTAAGTCTAAGAATAATCCGAAGTTCGCATTCATTGGTTGGAAACCATCTTGAGACGTATGAGTAATATAGTAAGCCATTGATCCCATAGCTGTTTCACGTGGGAATTCAATTAATTCTTCACCTAACATGTATTTCGCCATGTTAATTCCAGCTACCATTCCTGATGCTGCCGATTCAACGTATCCTTCAACCCCTGTTAATTGCCCCGCAAAGAATAAATCTTCACGTGTTTTAAATTGGTATGTTGGGCGAAGTAATACTGGTGAGTTAATGAATGAATTACGATGCATAACTCCATAGCGTACGATTTCAGCATTTTCTAATCCCGGAATCATTTGAACAATACGTTTTTGTTCTCCCCATTTTAAATGCGTTTGGAATCCTACTAAGTTGTATAAAGTTCCCGCTGCATTATCTTGACGTAACTGAACAACAGCATAAGGTGTCTCTCCTGTTTTTGGATCTTCAAGCCCTACCGGTTTCATTGGTCCAAATAAAACCGTTTGGCGACCACGTTTCGCCATTACTTCGATTGGCATACATCCTTCAAAGAAGACTTCTTTTTCAAATTCTTTAACTGGAACGACTTCTGCATTGATTAAAGCTTCATGCCAAGCATTAAACTCTTCTTCTGACATTGGACAGTTTAAATAAGCGGCTTCTCCTTTGTCATAACGAGATTTTAAATAAACTTTATCAAAATTAATTGAATCTTTTTCAATAATTGGAGCTGCTGCATCATAGAAGTAGAATGAGTTATGTCCTGTCATTTCACGAATATATGCACTTAAAGCATCACTCGTTAATGGTCCTGTTGCAACAATCGTTGGTCCCTCAGGAATTTCAGTTAACTCTTCACGAATGACTTCAATATTTGGATGATTACTTAAGAATTCTGTAATTTGTCCTGAAAATCCTTCACGGTCAACTGCTAATGCTCCACCTGCAGGAACCGCATTCGCATCGGCTGCCTTCATGATTAATGAATCTAAAATACGCATCTCTTCTTTTAATACTCCAACAGCGTTTGCTAACCCATCTGCACGAAGTGAATTTGAACAAACTAACTCTGCGAAGTTTTGTGTGTGATGCGCAGGTGTATTTTTCACTGGGCGCATTTCATATAACTTAACTTGAATTCCACGTTTAGCTAATTGATAAGCGGCTTCCGAACCAGCTAAACCTGCTCCAATAACATTTACAAATTTCATTTTAACTTGCCTCCTAAGTTGCGAATTAACACATGGTTACAAATGAGAATTATATCATAAATTACGGATTCTGCTAATACATTTTGCAATAAGCCCGGCGCTAATACGACAAATCTCAAATCAAGGCGATGAAGCGGGAGAATTCCTTGAACTTTTCTTCATCTGCTTAAGCCAATCTCTTTTGCCTATTAACTTAAGATCCTGAATGACTTTATTATAACATAAACTTTTACCCTCTGTCTGTTTGCTTTAAAAACCCACCTTCTAAAAGGTGGGCTTTTGATTATTCTTCTTTATAGTCACATTCCTTATTCGGACATTGAATTTCATTTTTCTTCCCTTTAACGACTAACAAGCTATCGCATTTTGGACATTTCTTATCAACTGGTTTATGCCAAAGTGCATAATCACAGCTTGGATATTGATTACATCCATAGAAGACTTTTCCACGGCGTGTTTTCTTTTCAACGATTTCACCTTTTTCACATTTCGGACATTTAACTCCTGTCGAAACGGGTGCAGCCTCTTCTTTTGTTTCCTTTTTAATATACTTACATGTCGGATAGCCACTACATGCGACAAACTCACCGTAACGCCCACGACGAATGACAAGTGGACTACCACATTCTGGACATTCCTCCCCAATTTCAACTGGAGCAATTTTCTCCATATTTTTTTGAGCATCTTCAAGCATTGGCATAAAATGATCGTAAAAGACTTTTAATTCATCGTACCAAACTTTTTGTCCCTTTGAAATTTCATCTAAATTATTTTCCATCTCTGCAGTATACTCCACATTAATAAACTCAGAGAAGAATTCAGCTAATTTCTCACTTGTTAAAATTCCTTGATCCGTTGGCTTAAACTTTTTATCCTCAAGTGTCACGTAACCTCGATTTTTTAACGTCTCCATTGTTTGTGCATAAGTCGATGGACGTCCAATCCCTAACTCTTCCATTTCCTTAATTAATTTCGCTTCGCTATAACGAGCAGGTGGTTGAGTAAAATGTTGTTGTGGTTCAACATCAACTAACGCTAACGTATCCCCTTCACTTAAACGTGGTAAAGATGCATTTTTTGTTTCTTCATAGCTATAGACACGTAAATATCCATCAAACACTAGCACTTGACCGTTAACGCGGAATAAGTAATCATTTGAGCGAACTTCAATCGTTGTCGCTTCAACTGTTGCACTTTTCATTAAGCTCGCAACAGCACGTTCCCAAATGAGTTTATATAAACGCAGTTCATCACGTTTTAAATAAGGTTTCATCTCTTCTGGTGTACGCGCGACTGATGATGGGCGAATAGCCTCATGCGCTTCTTGTGCATTTTTAACTTTCTTCGCATTTGTACTTCCTGTTTTAACATAGTTCGCACCATAATTTTGTTTAATAAATGACTTAGTTGCATCGACGAAGTTATCAGCTAAACGAGTCGAGTCGGTACGCATATACGTAATTAATCCGACGGTTTCGGAACCGATATTAACCCCTTCGTATAATTTTTGAGCAATCGTCATTGTCTTCTTCGCATTATAACCTAATTTACTTGCGGCTTCTTGTTGAAGAGTTGAAGTGATAAATGGTAACTTCGGTTGTTTTGATTTATTTTTCTTTTCAACCTTTTCGACTACATAAGGATCACTTAATTCAGCTAAGATGGCTTTGACTTCATCTTCATTCGCAATTGAAATCTTCTTATTAGCTTTCTTTACTAATTCTGCTTCAATTTTTGCACTTTCCCGCTCAAACATAGCATGAACTGACCAGTATTCTTCACTAACGAATTTTTGAATTTCTTTCTCACGTTCAACAATTAACTTCAATGCTACTGATTGAACTCGTCCCGCACTTTTACTTTTGATTTTACTTTGTAATAACTTACTTAATTTAAATCCAATAATGCGGTCTAAAATACGACGACTTTCTTGAGAGCGAACCAAATCCATATCAATCGCACGTGGATGTTTGAATGCTTCTAAAATCGCATCTTTTGTAATCTCATTAAATACTACTCGACGCTCTAAATCAACATCAAGTCCTAAAACATCTGCTAAATGCCAACTAATCGCCTCTCCCTCGCGGTCGGGGTCAGTTGCGAGGTAAACAGCATCTGAATTTTTAGCTGCTTGTTTTAATTCTTTAATGACCTTTGATTTTCCTGTTACGTTTTTATAGTTGGGTTTAAAGTGGTCTTCAACATCCACACCTAAACCTCCTGGACCTGTCGTTGCTAAATCTCGAATATGACCAACGCTTGATAGAACCACATAATCTGATCCTAAGTAGTTTTCAATCGTTTTAGCTTTAGCAGGCGACTCTACAATTACTAAATTTTTCCCCATACCTATCACCTTTTCTATCTCAATAACTAATAACCGGCTTAGCTTCTAAACTTAGCTAAGTTAATCTTTCATCTATTATTCGACTTTATTTTAAAAACATTCAATGAGTCTGCTGATTCATTCAACGCTTATCTGTAGCAAATAGTCAAAATAAAACACAAAAAATATTACTGGTTTCTTTTCCTCTTGTCAACAATTTCATTATAAATTACAGATAAACATGAGGGTCTTTTACTTTTTTCATCTATAGATTCATTCAAAATTACTGTTTCACCAATGTCTCTTTTTATACCTACTATTGCTTTTTTTCAACTCATTCTAGCAATTTCACCCCGTGATCCATCCATTTCCATGCTCCATTCTTTTTCCTCTCATCCTGATTTAAGTCGAATAAATCATCTCAGAATGCAGAAAAAAATAGATACTGTCGTATTTTCTGCGAATATAAAAAAATCTGACTTTAGAGGTGATTCTAAAATCAGATTTCATCAATGACACATCTTATTAATCTAGCTACCTTACTCTTCACTATGCACCCAATCTAACATATTAAGAACGTCCTGATAATGTGTCAAACAATAAGCGCCATTCTTAATTAAGTTTAAACTTCCTTCAGAATGAATAGAGTTATACGGAGCTGGTAGAGCATAAACCACTTTTCCCTCCTCGACTAGCTGTTGCGCAAGTTTTAAGCGCTTATCTTCTTTGACCGCTTCAATAACGACCATCACCTCACTTAATTCTTGCACCAATTGATGAGCTCGATAAAACTGAGGTGCACTTGGATAAACATGTGGTGGATATTCAGTCATCACCAGATGATCTCGAGCAATCCGTTTATAAAGCTCAAAGTTTTCTTGCGGATAGACATGTAAAAAGCCCGACGATAAAAGGGCAATGGTTTTTCCACTTCTAACCGACAACAAATGGGCAATAGCATCGATTCCAAGTTGTAAATTTCCTACAATAGCGACATCCTGTGATAACAAATTTCCAACAATGGCTTTACATGATTCCATTCCATAAGCGGAGGGCCTACGATTCCCCATCACTCCTATTTTTTTCTTCTTTAATAGCATCAAATCACCTTGATAATACAACACAAACGGCGGACGAATCATCTCTTTGAAAAGGGATGGATACTCCTCATCTAACACCGTTAATACTTTGCTTTCTCCTAATTTTAACTTAGCTTGTGTCACTTGCTCTTGTGTGATTTGCTTCAACTTAATATCATCTTTTAAAACATCATACATTTTAAACCAATTACCATTTTTTAAAACACTTAATGCAATTAATTTTTCTCGTAATTCCATTTTAATCACCTAAGTTAATGTACGCTCATCGTCACTCATTTCTTTGTTAAAATAAAAAAAGATTACAAAAAGTAATCTCTTCTAAAATTTTGAGCGAATCGGTTCAAAAGATTGACGATGCTCTGAAATAATTCCATTTTCTTCAATGGCTTTTAAATGTTCCTTTGTTCCATAACCAACATGACGTTCAAATCCATAAGCTGGATATTTTTGTCCTAGTCGCTTCATATAGGCATCACGTGTCACTTTAGCAATAATACTTGCTGCAGCAATTGAGACACTTTTTGAATCTCCTTTAATAATTGGCGTTTGAGGGATATTTACATTCGGTAACGTCATCGCATCTAGTAATAAATGCTGCGGTTTAGGATCCATTTTTGCAATCGCACGTTCCATTGCTACTTTAGTCGCCTCATAAATATTTAATCGATCAATCTCTTCACTGGTACAAATTCCAACGCCAATACTGATCGCATGTTTTTTTATTTCTTCATAAAAATATAAACGCTTAGCTTCTGATAACTTTTTCGAATCATCAATTCCAAATAACCAGCAATCAGCTGGTAAAACGACAGCTGCTGCAATGACGGGCCCAGCTAACGGTCCACGTCCTACCTCATCGATACCTGCAATCAGTTCAACACCACTATAGCGAAGCTCATTTTCATAAATCGACATGGTAATAAATTTTTGGAATTCGTCATATTCCTTTTGCATTTTATTTTCATATTGTTTAACAAGCTTTTGAACACCACTACGTTCATCGGATTTTAATCGTTCAACAAAAGCTTCATCAACTACATCTTGTTGTAATATTTTTTTTATTTCATCTACCGTATACTTTTCCATCATTGAGCAGCTCACCTTTCTAAAGTAAAAAGCGATAACTTATTTATTCTATCAATGTTTTTTACATTAGTCAACTATGTTCAAATTTATGTCTTTTTTTGTAGAGAAAACTGTTTTTTTCTCGTTCTTTCTTATTTTAACATCATTCTAAGGTGGATTCTAGTTAATTTTTACTATTTTTCACAAATAGTTTACTAACCCTCACATTATAGACTAATTTTCATGATATTAGTCATTTTTTGTATTTTTTTCCTTTAACTACATCTTAATTTTAAAAAAAGAGTCGATGATTCAAACAAGATTGAATCCAACGACTCTTTTTATGTCTTTATTTTTCTTCTGATGTTGGAATATCACTAGGTAACTCAAATGATAAGCGTCCTAATTTCACACTACGAATTTCACGAAGTAAAATCTCGTAAACTTTATCATAATCCACATAGCCACCTGATTGTAAAAATCCACGCTTTTGTCCAATCTCATCTAATACAGCAACTTTATCTTCAAACTGACCACTTAAGTTATAACGTTCAACTAAACGATCTGGATAATGTGCAATTAAATAATCTAAAGCATACAAAATAATATCATCTAAATGTAAAATCGTATCTTTAATGGCACCAGTAACAGCTAAATTATAACCTACACGTTTTTCTTCAAACTTTGGCCATAATACTCCTGGTGTATCTAATAATTCTAATTCTTTTTCAACTTTAATCCATTGTTGTGCTTTTGTAACCCCTGGACGATCTCCAGTTTGTGCCGCTTTACGTTTCGCTAGATTATTAGTTAGCGTTGATTTCCCAACGTTAGGAATTCCTAAAATCATCGCACGAATTGGACGCGGACGTAATCCTTTCGCTTTTTCTTTTTCAAACTTCTCTTTTAGGATTTCTTTTGAAGCTTCCGTAATGTGCTTGATGGCATTTTGATGAAGCGCATCAATCGTAATGACGGGTTGACCTTTTTGTTTAAAATAATTTAACCATTGTTGTGTGACATTAGGATCTGCAATATCCGCTTTATTTAAAATGATTAATTTCGGTTTATGTTTAATAATTTCATTCATCATTGGATTACTCGATGAATATGGAATACGTGCATCTAGCAACTCATAAACGATATCAACTAATTGTAATTTTTCTTGAATTTGACGACGGGCTTTTGCCATATGCCCTGGAAACCATTGTACTGTCATCTTGTCACTCCCTAAGTTGTTTTTTAACCTAATAGTAGGTTATCACCATTTAAAACTTTAATTCCTACCTAATTATTCGATTTTACCAAAATGTAAAACTGGCCATTGTGTCCATATGACCTGACCTAAAATTTGATCTTGATGGATTAATCCAATTTGACGACTATCGAAACTATGCGGACGATTATCTCCAAGCACTAAATAATACCCCTCAGGAATTACCTCACACGGATTAAATTGACAAATCTCTTGTAATGTAAAATCCTACGTAAACAGTCCATTAGATGAAATGAGTGATTTCCCTTCATCAAGATAAGGTTCCTCAATTGATTCCCCATCCATATAAAGTTAATTTTGATCAATAGCTATCGTTTGAACGAGTAGTCCAATAATTCGTTTGACATAATATTTATCCGTGGATACTTCAAACACAACCACATCAAATGCATTTGGCTCATAACCACGCTACCACAAGATAACGGTATCCTCATCATGTAACGTTGGATACATCGATGCACCATCCACCTTTACCGGGGTAAAAATAAATCGATGAACGATAGTTACTGCAATCAAAATTATCATAAATGTCTTAATCCAATCAAAGACTTCACCTAAGATTGACTTCATCTCACCATGTTTAATCTAATCCCTATTTCATTTCACTCACTGACATTAAAAACGTCACTTCTTCTACCTGCTTCAAACTATTCAATTCGACCAAAACTTGATAGTGGCCATTGAATCCATGTTGCTTTACCTAGAATCTGATCTTCACTAATTAAACCAATATGACGACTATCTTTACTATGCGGACGATTATCCCCAAGCACTAAATAATAGCCTTCTGGAATGACGTCACATGGATCAAATTGACAAATTTCTTGCAAAGTAAAATCCCAAGTAAATTCACCACTATAAGAAACGAGTAATTTTCCTTCGTCAAGATAAGGTTCCTCAATCGGTTCCCCATCAATATAAAGTTGATCTTGATGATATGAGACAGTTTGACCTGGAACACCAATGACACGTTTCACGTAATAAACATCTGGTGAATATTCAAAAACAATCACATCAAATGGCTCAGGCTCATACCCAAGCTCCCATAAAATAACAGAATCTCCGTCATGCAACGTTGGATACATGGATGGTCCATCTACTTTTACTGGAGTAAACACATATTTATGAATGAGCGTTACGGCAATAAAAATAATAACAAATGTCTTTACCCAATCAAAAATCTCACTAAATACTTTTTTCATTCCCTTCACTCCACCATTATATTTTCAGTTAACAACCTGACTTAGCTGATAATCTGATTGAACATTACCCTCTAGTATTAGCTAAAGCCAGTTTGAACATACAGTTTACTGTTAATTTTACCATAAAGTTGAAGTATTTCATAAAAAAAAGATGCCCTAAAACTAAGTTTTTAGGGCATCTTAATTGCAATTGAGGTAATTGTTTTGAAAAAGTAAAATTATCGACGCTCTTTGATACGAGCAGCTTTAGCTGATAAGCTACGGATGTAGTTAAGTTTTGCACGACGAACTTTACCACGACGAGTAACTTCGATTTTTTCGATGATTGGTGTGTGTAATGGGAATGTACGCTCAACTCCACATCCGAAAGAAATCTTACGAACTGTGAAAGTTCCGCTAATTCCGTTACCATTTTGACGTTTTAATACTAAACCTTCGAATACCTGAACGCGCTCACGGTTACCCTCTTTGATACGAACGTGTACACGTACGTTATCTCCTGCGCGGAATTCTGGTAAATCTGTTTTTAAGTATGATTGTGTTAATTCATTGATTAATTGTTGACTCATTAATCTCACGCTCCTTCATTACGCAAGTTCATTCAATTAGTTTGCTAATTCAGCGGAACTTGGGGTAGTGCTCTTTGGCACGTTTGAAATCATATCACAATCGTCTCGTTAATTCAATGATTTTTTATAATTATTCGCAAAAATCTTCTTTTTTTATTTACAACTGTCTAAAAATCTTTTAATACTTTCCTTAATTGTCAAACTCTGTCTAAAAAAGAGCCAATCGACTTCGCGATTAGCTCTCTATCTTATGATTGTTGTTTAAATTTTTCAATTAATATTTTTTCATGATCGGTTAATTCACGACTGTCTAACAAATCAGGTCGACGTGTATACGTGCGATATAACGACTGTTCATGACGCCACTTCTCAATCTCTTTATGATTTCCTGACGTTAGCACAGGTGGAACCATCATGCCTCTAAAATCAACAGGACGTGTGTATTGTGGAAATTCTAGTAACCCCATTGAAAATGAATCATTTTCATGAGACTCTTGTTTCCCTAATACATCTGGAAGTAAGCGAACGACTGCATCAGTCATTACCATGGCAGCTAACTCTCCGCCTGTTAGAACATAATCACCTAATGATAATTCATCCGTCACTAAATGCTCACGAATTCGCTCATCAAACCCTTCGTAATGACCACAAATAAAGATTAAATGCTCTTCTTTCGCTAACTCCTCTGCTTTAGCTTGCGTAAATCGCTCACCTTGTGGACACATTAAAATAATACGTGGCTTTGTCTTGGTGTTTTGGCACACGGATTCAACCGCGTCAAAAATTGGTTGTGGAGCTAGTAACATTCCCGCTCCCCCACCATACGGATAATCATCAACCTTTTTATGCTTATTCGTTGAGAAATCACGGAAATTAACTGTATTTAACTCAACAGCTCCGCGCTCTTGAGCACGTTTTAAAATCGAGTCATTAAAAACACCTGAAAACATTTCTGGAAATAACGTTAAAACATCAATTTTCATTATAATAACCCTTCTAACACTTGAATTGTTACTTGTTTCGTCTCGATATCGACCGCTTTAACTACATCTTCAATATAAGGAATTAAGGCATCTTTTTGTCCAGGACGTTTAACGACCCAAACATCATTTGCACCTGTTTCTAAAATTTCACTAATCTCTCCGATTGTTTCTCCATCCGTCGTTACGACTTGACATCCGATAATTTCAAAGTAATAGAATTCATTTTCATCTAATTCTTCTAAATCATCTGCTGAAACTAATAATGCACATCCTTTATACTTTTCAACATCATTAATAGAATTTAAATGTTTAAATTTTAATAAGTCGGCTCCTTTATGAACGCGATGCGTTGCCACTGTCACATCCACATATTCTCCATTAAAATCAATCACTAATTGACTTCCTTTTTTAAAACGATCCTCTTTAAAATCACTATTTGAAACAACTTTCACTTCACCTTGTAAAGCATGAGTGTTGACGATTTTTCCAACTTGTAAAAAATCCATGATTTAAAACCTCCTCTATGCGAGTGGCACGCTTTGTTAGCTTAGCGCTAACGAAGGGCCAATTGCTAACTAACACTATCTTTATTATGGTAATACAAAAAAGTTTTTTATTCAACAAAAAAAGAAAGACCACCTTCAGTCTTTCAACCATTCATTGATCTATCATTGTAAAAACTAACTACGCCCTGACAGTAGAAGACATATTTCTATTGGAAATGGAAGGGAACCCATCGAAACTATGAGATGTCTTAGTATCAAAAAAGAAGAACGACTATTTCACTCTTAAGATTCCCACATCCAATCATCTCAATAAATAAAATCAGTTAAAATCATTTAAATGGTTTGTTTACCATTCCCTCAAAATTTCTCCATCCATTCACAAACTTAAAACTTTTCCAGCGGCTTTGAAAAACATTCTCACCTATCAAAAAAGGTGGGGCTGAAATATGTCTAATTTAACATACATGCGAACCAAGACAGTACTTCTCTAAAAAAGAACTTTATGTCGATGTTTTCCCTGTTTTTAAACAACCGCTGTCTTATTTCTTTTTAAAGGGTGATATGCTATAATTAATCATAACAATCATGATTTATTGGGAGGTGTCAAATGAATTTACGTCAAGCAAAGTCAACCTTATTAATCTTTACTTATATCTTTGTGATGTTTTTATTACCAACGATTTCATTTCACTTATTAGCCACATTTTGCACAAACGATGTAGATATTCAAGTGTTTGCAAACTTAATTTCTTATATCGTTTTAGTCATTGTTTCCATCGCATTCTTTGGTCGTGAGCTAGCTGAACAATTTAAAAAAATTACTTCCATTAAACACTTCATAAAAGGAGTTGCAATTAGTTGGTGTCTTTTATTTGTAGCGTCATACGTTTCAGGTATGATTGTCATCTTCTTTACCCAATCAGCTGAGTCATCAATCAATCAACAAGTCATTACGAATCTTATGGAATTCCATCCTATTTTAATGGCAAGTATGACGATTTTATGTGCCCCTCTAGCCGAAGAAGTTGTTTTCCGCTTTACTATTATGCGAGGGCTTCTTAAACATCCATGGCTCGGAATCTTCCTAAGTAGTTTCTTATTTGGAATGATTCACGTCATTAGTGCAGGAGATTTCATCTATATTATTCAATACATGGCGATGGGGATTGCATTAGGATATACCTATTATCGTCATCAAAATATTTGGTATTCAATTGGTGTACACGCTGTACAAAACTTCATTTCAACCGTATTAGTTTTTATCACCTTATTTTTAACTTAAAAAAAATCACGACACATTTGATGTCGTGATTTTTTTATGGCCTAAATTTCTATTCAAAAGGAGTTATAAAAAGTCCCTATTATACAATTATCAATCCTAACTGATAAACAATTAAACTAACGAGGTAAGCAACAATTAATCCAAACGCGACCATTAACCCCGTTGTCTTGGCTGATTTCGTTTCTTGATACATGACCCCTACCGTTGATAGACAAGGAATATACAGCAAAGAGAACACTAAAAAACTAAAGGCTTGAAGTGGTGTAAATAACGTTAAAATTCCCGCTTCCGCCCCACAAATAATTAGCATAGATGAGGCCACTAATTCTTTCGCTAAAAAGCCTACTACTAAACTACTAGCCGCTTGCCATGTTCCAAAGCCAAGAGGAAGAAATAACGGAGCTAAGACACTACCTAACATTGCTAAATAACTTTCATCACTCGCCACATGTAACCCTGCTGGCCCCATCTCTTGTAACAACCATAAAATAACCGATCCTAAGACAATAAATTTCCCAGCCGTATGAATAAAGTCACTTCCACGATTAAGCGTCTGGCTAATTAAATTTTTGACTTGTGGAACACGATACGGTGGAACCTCTAAAATAAAATTATCTTCTGTCTTTTTAAAGATTGAAACTGATAACAGTTTTGCACTTAATAAAGCAATCACAATACCAAGTAAATATAATCCCATAATAACAAGAGATTGATACTTCGCAAAGAACATTCCAACAAATAACACATAAACCGGTAAACGAGCAGAGCACGACATAAATGGAATCACCATCATCGTTTTGATACGTTCATTGCGATCAGGAATCGTACGCGTCGCCATAATCGCAGGAACATTACACCCAAATCCAGTCACAAGCGGGACAATCGCCTTCCCATTTAGTCCAAAACCTGAGAAGATATAATCCATCACAATCGCAACTCGCGCCATATATCCAGTTGCTTCCATTAGCGATAAACAGAAGAATAAAATTAAAATTTGTGGTAAGAAGACAATCACACCTCCTACCCCTGCAACTAATCCATCAATGAGTGCTCCATAAATGAAACCATCTGGATTGGCGCCTAACGACACTAAGAAGTTTGATAGATTTGGTACAATCCATTCATCTAATACGGCACTAAATCCATCGGAGATTGGGTTTCCTACTAAATCAAACGTTACTACATAAATTAAGAACATCAGGACGAGAAAAATCAACGTTCCGATAATCGGATGTGTTAAATAACGATCGACCTTCGTTAACTTAGGCTTCGTTTCAACTTTAAAACCAGGAATCGTCTCCATACACTCACGATAAAGTTGATGAATAAATTCACGTCGTTTATTAAAAATAGCACCTTTTAATGATAAAGCCACTTTTTCATTTATAATTTTTCGTTCAGTTTCCTCGACAATCGCACGAATTGGTACTTCATTTGCAAGAGATAGTGATTGATAAATTCCCTCATTTCCCTCTAATGCCTGAATCGCAATCCAACGGGCATCTAAATGTTGAGGAGTCTCACTAAGAAGCGATAAAATCTGAGAAATAGCTGTTTCAATTGTGATACCATAATATAGACGAAATGGTTTTTTGAGTGTTAATGCCGGTAATTGATGAATCACTTCATCAATTCCTTCATTTTTACGAGCAGAAATAAGGACTCCATTAACCCCGAGCATTTTTTCTAATTTCTCAAGGTTTAAATTTAATCCCTTTCTATGAAGAGCATCCATCATGTTCATGGCCACTAACATAGGAACATTTGCTTCTAGCAGCTGAATGGTTAAATGAAGATTACGCTTTAAATGCGTTGCATCGACAATATTTAAAAGCCCATCATATGACTCATTTAAAAGGGCATAAGTCACCACTCCCTCATCTTCACTACTTGGCGTCACACTATAAGTTCCTGGTAAGTCGATTAGCTCATCATTCGTTTTTTTAATACTCCCTACCAGTTTATCAACTGTGACCCCACTCCAGTTCCCAACATGAGCATTCGCTCCTGTTAAGCTATTAAATAACGTTGTTTTACCCACGTTAGGATTTCCAATTAACATTAAACGCAAGCAACTCACCTCCTAATTTCCTTATAATTTTTCAACGGTTATCTTTTTAGCATCTTGTTTTCGGATACAAAAATCAACATCATCAATTGAAATATAAAATAATTGTCCAAAGTTTAAAATATTTAACATCGTAACTTCTGAGCCAATGGAAATTCCCACGTCATAAAGTCGACGGCTGAAACTATCTGACAAATCTTTAAAATCTAAAATTAACGCACTCTCACCTTTTTTTAATGTCGATAAAGTCATCATCATGTCTCCTTTTGATTGATAATAATTCTCATTAATTATATTATATCATATGCAAAACTTGACGTCTATTTCAATCGAATTATCCTCTTTTAACACTTATTAAAACTCCTCTGAAACTAAATTTCATGCTGCGCCCTCACCTTAAAAAGTATTCACTACCTGCTTTAGACTCTATATACCTTGTAATTATGTGTCAATTAAAAAAAGACATACTTTCCCTTCCTTTACAATACATTCATTATAGGTGATTATGTATGAAAAAAATCATGAATTCTGTTGTTCTTCTTGCATTTCTTATTATCTTATTACTGCAGCCAGCGCCTATTATTGCGGCGACCAAAACTGGTTTTGTCACTTGGGCAGAAAAAGTTGTGCCTTCACTCTTTCCATTCTTTGTACTGACGCGTCTCATGATTTATTATCAAGTGCCGCAATTAATCGGTAAGCTGCTCACGCCATTATTTAAATCCCTACTTCACTTATCACCCATTACATTTTTTGTTATGTTTTTGAGCATGATTAGTGGAAATCCATCAGGATCAAAGATGGCACGAGATTACTATGATCAACATTTAATTAGTGCTAAAGAAATGGAAGGACTCATGTATTTTTGCAACTTTGCCAGCCCCCTCTTCATCCTCGGAACGGTAGGCGTCGTGCTGTATCAATCCACCACGATTGGTTACTTATTATTAATAGCGCATCTTTTAGGATCAATTGCTGTCTTTATTTGTTGTTATCCATTACTTCGCTCCAAAGAAACGATTCGCCAAGTCACTGTTCAATTTCCAAATCAATCATTTTCTGCTATTTTGATTGACTGTATTGAAAGTAGTCTTCAAACGTTAATCCGTGTTGGAGGAATTATCGTCTTTTTCTACATCATTTCTGAGACGTTTAATATTATTGAGATTACACAACTCTTCAATGTCATTATGCATCCTTTTATTGAAGATATAGGTTTACCGTCAATAGAACCACTTGTAGCAGGAATTCTTGAATTTACCCAAGGAGTCACTAAAGTTTCCCAAACAACCGCTCCTCTTCAAACTAAACTCATCTTAACTGCTTTTATTATTAGTTTTACTGGTCTATCTGTCCACACACAAAGTTTTATGTTTGCCAAAAACTTGAATATTCCTTATCTTAAATATTTCATCATGCGACTCCTTCATGGATGTACGAGTGCACTCATCGTGTTACTAACATGGAAAACAGTCTTAAGAGAGGATATAGATGTCTTCCTTCCTCTCGACTCAACTCCATCTACAGTGGACTCTTCTCTCATTCCACTGACCGTGGTCTTATTTGCCTCTTATTTCGTTTTAAAACTATACCACCAAATAAAAATAAGAGTCAAACATAAACTAGCTTAAAAGCTTATCCAAAATAATGGATAAGCTTTTTTAATCCATAATTTCAGCAAACCTCCTTTAATTTCGTTCTTTAATTAAATCTCTTCCTTTAAAATTAGTACATCATTAGCTGAAGCATTAGTCGCTATTCCCAAGCAATCTTGTATTAGATGCCACACTATTTATAAAAATAAAAGGATAAAGAAAAAGAGATAAGTAATAGCAAACCTTACTTATCTCTTCACATTATTTCGTTTGTAATATTTTATATTTTTCTTCTAGCGCGTCTTTGACAAAGTCAGGTACAAAACTTGAAACATCGCCTCCAAATCGAGCGACTTCTTTTGTCGTTGATGACGATAAAAACATATTTTCTGCTTTTGTCATCAAAAAGACCGTTTCAATCTCAGGTGCTAATCGCTTATTCGTCGTTGCGATTTGAAATTCGTATTCAAAATCTGTAACCGCACGAAGACCACGTAAAATCGTTTTAGCTCCCACTTCTTTGGCAAAATCTACGACTAATTTATCTGAACAAACCATCACTTCTACATTAGGTAAATGTGCTGTCGCACACTTTAACATCTCTACACGTTCTTCAACTGTAAATAATGTTTTCTTATTAATATTTTGCGCCACAGTGATATAAAGACGATCAAATAGTTCATAACCGCGCTCAATGACATCTAAATGTCCATTCGTCACCGGATCAAACGTTCCAGAGTAAAGTCCTACTTTATCCATTCCTATATCCTCCATGTTAACACTACTCATGAGTAATCATGAATCAGTGCATTAGTTTTCATCTACTCGATTATAAATGGTAATAGCGGTGATTCCATAAATTTCACGTTTAACTTGATGAATATCTCCAATTGATTCATGAAGTTCATCTTCTTTTAAACACTCGGCCATAATAATTCCATCTATAGCTAATAACTCATTTTCATGAATAAACTCGATAATCTCATTAATACGTTGCCCCTTATAAGGAGGATCTAATAAAATTAAATCGAATTGTAAACCACGTTTGACAATGGCTTTCAATGCTTTAAATGCATCATTTCGATAAATTTCAACTTGATCTTCAATTTTTAAATCTTTAACATTTTGTTTAATCGTATTAATAGCAATCGTTTCTCGATCGACAAAAATAACACGATCAATTCCACGACTTAATGATTCAATTCCTAAATTTCCACTTCCACCGAATAAATCCAATGCTACTCCACCATCAAAATAAGGGCCAATAATATTAAAGATACTTTCTTTAACCTTATCTGTCGTTGGTCGCGTATTTGTTCCTTTAACTGCCTTGATGCTACGTCCTTTTAATGTTCCAGCAACAACTCGCATTTTATCACTTCCTAATATTTTTCTAATTTAATTGTATAGAAAATATAGTTAATGTCAATATTATAATTGTAGCCGAGAGGTTACTATAAAAATAATCCCCCCTATTCTTCTATCATACTTCTCCTCTCCCTTTCACATATGGTCAAAGTATGAATAATAAGCCGCCACCCCCTAGGCGGCTTATTTTTTATTTCCCTGTATTTTAAGCACAACTATCTCTAGTTTACTACCTCTCACCCTCCCTATTTTAAACGTTTACACAAAGACGTTTCAATGTTATAATATCCATAAATTGGATTAAAGAGGTGAGTGTGTGAAAGAGTCAATTTATATCGCAAATTTCATTAAACGCAGCAACGCCTATCTCCTTGATTTTGGAATGACTATATTATTTATTTTTATGTGTGCTTTTACCTTAATGGGCTGGTTACAAAAAGTTATCCTTATCCTTGGGTTATATCTTTTAATCTTTCTAATTCCGTGTCTAAATCAAGGTCAAAGTATAGGCAAGCTTATTTTCAAACTGAAACCACTACATTTAAAGTCTCATACACCTTTAGCTTGGTGGGAAATTCAGCTTAGAGAACTAACGAAATATTTGTTATTCATACTTACATTTGGCCTGAGCCATATCATCAGTTATTTCATGTGCAGTGAACGTAGCGACCATCGAACACTACATGATCTCATCTTTAAAACTGAGGTCATCGATCTAAAGCCTCAAATTAAAAATTATGAAGCTAATCAATTTGCCGAAGATGATTATTATCAAAATTACAAAACTCAACGAACAATTAGATAAAGAACCTATCAAAAAGCGCGCTGTCATTAAACAGGGCGCTTTTTATTATATTAATTTTCTGGAATAAGTGGCGATGTTTCAATCCCTGCTTCACGATGATGTCTTGGGCAATAAACAATCCCACAAATGATAGCTGTTAGTGGTGAAACAAGAACTAACCCAATACAACCAACAAACGTATGAAGAATTTCAGATGAAACTTTTTGAGAATTTAAAATAGACATTAAGGGCGTTCCTTGTGCCATATAAACCATTAAAATCGTAATATAACTTCCCATATAAGCAAGTAATAACGTCGTTGTCTGACTCCCAACGACAGATTTCCCAATCGAAAGCCCTGATTTAATTAAATTTACTCGTGAAACACTTGGGTTATTTTTAATAACCTCGTCTAAAGCAGCTGAAATATCAATTGCCAAATCTAAGATAGCACCTGAACAAGCTAAATAAATTCCCGCTTGAAAAATGGCCGTTAAATCTAAATGTTGATATCCTGCATAAAGTAAAGACTCTGACCAATCCATCACAGCTCCATGCATCTTAAATAGATCCCCAAATACAACAGCTAATAGACACGTCATTAAAGAACAAATCATCGAACTTATAATTGCCGTATACGCCTTTTTATTGCAACCTGCCACTAATAGCAATGTCATAACTGTCAATAAATTTCCAACCATTAAGGCAACTAATAATGGAGGGATTCCTTTTAGCAGACATGGAATTAAAATCTTCACAATACTAAGTAAAGCAAAGGAAAACGACAACAATGTCCGAACTCCAGTAAAGCCTGAAAAGGCAATGATTAGTATAACAAATAATCCAATTAATAAAATTTGTTGATCGATTCGGTAATAATCCACCATATTAGCGAAGATAACCTCATTTGATGAGTTCAACTCTAACAATACCCAAGCCTTATCACCAGGTTTAAACATTTTATCAAACTCTAACTTTCCCGTCAGCAAGTTCATCCCTTCAACTTGTTGCCCTTTGTGCTCACCTTCTAAAATTTCGATTGTACAACGTTGGTCCCCTTGTTGGATTATTCCCGTGGAATAAACACCATTATTATTTACTTCAACGACTTTTGCTTTCACACCTTCTGAATTAACATAAATTTGTTTTTGAAACCCCGTTGGAATCCACCATAAAACAGCAAGTAAAATGATAAAAACTCCAATCATAACACATTCTTTTCGATTGATTTTATTCTTTAACAACACCAAAACAAACGACTCCTTCAAAATGATAGAGGACTGGTTTTCACCAGTCTTGTTAATTATTTAACTTAACTAGTTTTATCTCAATATGGATTATTCTTTTAAACCTGTTACTTCAACTAATTTATGATAAACATCTGTATTGTCATAAAATCCACTAAATTTTTCAGATCCTACTCCCATGGCATACACAGCTACTGGTGTTCCGGTATGTGCATATGAAGTCCATCCAATTCCCGCCTTATTATTTAAAATATGTGTTAAGCTCACAGATAATGGATCATATCCACCGTATAATAAGTCATTTTCCTCACTTGATGTACGATCTTCTACTGCTTTCATTGATTCTTCAAATCCAGCTTGTAATTTTGCTAATTCATAGTCACTTAAAACGAAGGCTTGATTTTCTTTAACTGCTGCAGCTTCATCATCAGCTGTTAATAAGCCAAAGTTTTCTTTAATCATTGGTAACATCTCTTCAAATGTTAAGTTTGGATTTTCTTCTTTTTTCGCTTTAACTAATTCATCAAATGCGACATAAGACATTTTTTGTGCGTCTAATAAATTGAATGCTGTATCATAACCAGTTGCCGCAAATCCGATACTCATACCACCTGTTTCATGATCTCCCGTAACGACAATTAATGTTTCCTCTGGGTGCTCATTAGCAAAGGCAATCGCCACATCGATTGCTGATTCAAACCCTAAAACTTCTTGAATGGCTGTCATCGCGTCATTAGCATGGCATGACCAGTCAACTTTCCCTGATTCAACCATCATAAAGAACCCTTCATCATTATCTAATACATCAATTCCTTTTTGAACGAAGTCAGCTAGTGTTAAATCTCCCTTTTTTGTATCGATATAATATGGCAGTGACCCACCATCTTGTAAAACTGGACTTACCGCATAAACTTTCCCTGAATTCTCATCTAGAGCTAAAATATCCTCTTTTGTATTGGCAATCGTATATCCATTTTCTTTAATAATTTCGAAAGCATCTTTTTGATTGTTATCTTTTCCTGTTGGTTGAGATAAGGATCCTCCTCCGAAGTAGTCAAAGTTAGATGCTGCTAATTGATTAGCAATTTCATAATACATTCCACGTGATTCAACATGAGCGTAATAGGCAGCTGGTGTCGCATGATTTAAAGTTACAGATGATACAATTCCAACTTTTTTACCAGATTCTTTCATTTGTTCAGCAATAGTTTTCGTCGCTTCTGTCTTATCAACATTTAGACCAATGACCCCACTATGCGTCTTAACACCTGATGACAATGATGTTGCCGTTGATGCTGAATCTGGAACAAAAGAACTAGAATTTTGCGTTGTAACTAAGCCCGTAACAGGAAATTGTGTAAAGCTTAAATTTGATGTACTAACTTCTCCATATACATTACTTCCTTCGTAAACTTGTGCTGAGTTCACTTGAACTTGAGACATTCCATCCCCAATAAACATAAACACATATTTAGGAACTTTTGTTGCCATTTCACCTTCTTTAGCTTCTGCTGTCACTTTTGGTTCTTGTGATGTTTCACCTCTATCTATTTCATTGATCGAACATCCTGTTATAAAGGCTAATACACCTGCTACTGATAAGATAACACTTAACCATTTTTTGAACATTATAAGTCCCTCCACCTGTTTATTATTAATCTGTATTGTTCATCAACAACCTCATTTTAACCATTATTAGATGCTTTATCCATAAATTGTGTGTTAATTTTGTGAAGAAACAGTTAATACATAGCGTATCATTTGATATTTCCAAATGATTTAGTTCACTCTTTTTTTTCTTAATCCTTATTTGTAATAGTCCCATACAAGAACATAGTTCATGGCATTCTCAACATAATGAGAAAAATATAAACATGCTTTTTATCTTCTATTCATTCACTTTATTAAAGCCATCTTTTCCTCCTTATTTTTTTGTAAAAGACTCTTTTTTATGATAAATGCAACCAAATTTTTATTAATATCATTTCATCTTTCAGAATAATTTCAAATGTCTCACCTTTTTGCGGAAAAAATTTTTGTTAACTATTCATTTTTTATCACAAAAAAAAGATCGCCTATTTAGCGATCTTCTTTATTAGAAGCGGAATCCTCCACGTCCTTTACCTTTTCCTTTTTTACCTTGTCCCATCATGCCACCAAGGCCAGCCATTGGATTTCCTCCACCACGTTGCATAGCGGCTGCCATACGTTCCATTTGACGTGGATCCATGTTTGAGAATTTCTTCATCATTTTACGCATGTCTGTAAATTGCTTAATTAAACGATTAACTTCAGCAATATCACATCCACACCCTTTAGCAATACGGTTTTTACGACTTGCATTAATTAAATCTGGGTTTTTACGTTCTTGTTCTGTCATTGAGTAAATGATCGCTTCCACACGAGCCATTTGTTTTGGATCAATATTAATATCTTTCAATTGATTCCCTACTCCAGGAATCAGTTTTAAGATATCTTCAAATGCACCCAGTTTTTTCATTTGCTTCATTTGCTTTAAGAAGTCATTGAAGTCATATGTTGCATTCATCATTTTATCTGCTAACTTCATACTTTCTTCTTCATCAAAATTCTCTTGAGCGCGCTCAATTAATGTCATAACATCTCCCATACCTAAAATACGAGATGCCATACGTTCAGGGTGGAATACTTCTAATGTATCAAGTTTTTCTCCCATCCCCATGAATTTGATTGGAACATTTGTAATTTTACGGATTGATAAAGCCGCACCACCACGAGTGTCCCCATCTAATTTTGTTAAAATAACCCCTGTTAAATCTAATTGCTCATGGAATGACTGTGCTACATTTACCGCATCTTGTCCTGTCATGGCATCAACAACTAATAAGATTTCTTGTGGTTTAACTAACGCTTTAATATCTTTTAACTCATCCATTAATTGCTCATCGATATGCAAACGTCCGGCTGTATCGATAATCACTAAGTCGTGACCATTTTCACGCGCATATGCCATTGCTTCGTTGGCAATATCGACCGGATTCATTGATGTTCCTTTTTCAAAAACTGGAATATTTAATTGTTTCCCAATTGTTTTTAACTGATCAACCGCTGCTGGACGATACACGTCACAAGCGACTAATAACGGATTCTTTTTCTCTTTCTTACGTAAGTAAGTTGATAATTTCCCTGTATGAGTTGTTTTTCCGGCCCCTTGTAATCCGACCATCATAAACACAGCTGGCTTCGTATGTCCAAAGTTTAATTCAGCTGCATTTTCACCCATTAATTTCGTTAACTCTTCATTAACGATTTTAATAACTTGTTGCCCTGGTGTTAAACTTTTTAAAACAGTCTCCCCAATGGCTTTCTCTTTTACTTCTTTAATAAATTCACGTACGACTTTAATATTTACGTCGGCTTCAAGTAGCGCTAAGCGGACTTCACGCATCATCACGTCAACATCTTTTTCCGTTAACTTTCCTTTACGTGTAACACTTTTTAGTGCTGACTGCAAGCGTTCTGATAATGTTTCAAATGCCATTTTATAAACCTCCTATATCTACAAGTCGCGATAAGTTTTTGCTAATTGAAAAACTTTTAATCCCTAGCGGTGGTGGAATAGATTTCTTTCAGAAATCGCTAGGTTGCCGCGCGACGATAGGATGTCTTAGTCCCAAAGCGTTTGTGAAACTATGACTCATCCTAAAAATATGAAATACATTTTTGTTTCTATATAAAAACATCATTCACCCAGTCTAACAATAGAATCATTTAATTTTGCACTGTAAATTTAACATATTCTTTTTTAGTCAAGTGATTGTAACTCATTCATCCATTTCACTAACTGTTCATCCGATGTATGCAACATCATCTGATCAATAATCTTTTCGCGTGCTTCACGCTTATTTAATAACTGTAACTTATCTTCATAATCTTCAAGCAACTTACCTGTGCGCTTAATATTATCAAATACTGCATTTCGGCTTACCTCAAACTGCTCTGCAATTTCACTGAGTGATAAGTCATCTTGATAATAAAGTTCGAAATACACCTTTTGCTTAGACGTTAATAACTCTTGATAAGTATCATATAGCTCATTCATTCGATTGACTTTCTCTAGCATCGTTTTGCCCCCAGTCCAATCTATCATGCCTACCGACTTATTTTAAAATCAAACGTAACATCGATTAGTTCTCGTCACCTTCAAATAAGTCTGCAAACAGACCATAAATATATTGTTCAATATCAAAATGAACTAAATCTTCTGCTTTTTCACCTAAACCAACATACTTAATTGGAATTCCAATTTCGTTACGGATGGCTAAAACAATTCCACCTTTAGCTGTTCCATCTAATTTAGTTAAAACAATTCCAGAAACATCTGTGGCCTCTAAGAATGCTTTTGCTTGACTCATTCCATTTTGACCTGTTGTTGCATCAATAACTAATAACGTATCGTGAGGCGCACCTGGTACTTCACGTTCAATGACACGTTTAATTTTTTCAAGCTCTTTCATTAAGTTAACTTTATTTTGTAAACGTCCCGCTGTATCGCATAATAAAACATCCACATTACGAGCCTTCGCTTCTTTAATAGCATCGAACATAACCGCTGATGGGTCTGAACCTTCTTTTAAAGAAACAACATCTACACCAATGCGGTCTCCCCAAACTTCTAACTGTTCAATGGCACCCGCACGGAACGTATCTCCCGCTGCCAATAATACTGATTTTCCTTTAGCTTTTAATTGATGAGCAATTTTAGCAATTGATGTCGTTTTTCCAACACCGTTAACCCCAACAAATAAAATAACTGTTAAACCTTCTTTATTCATACGTAAGTTTGAGTTAACAATCTCACCCTTGACGTAAATTTCAAATAACTTATCAACCATGATACGTTGTAACTCTTTTGGATCTGTTACATTGTGCTCACGAACAGTTTCTTTTAATTGATCAATGAATTCAACAACCGTTGAAACCCCGATATCTGCCATAATGAAGATATCTTCTAATTCTTCAAATAATTCTTCATTCACATCTGTATAACTTGAAAACACTGATTGTAATTGTTTTAACAAGTTCCCACGTGTTTTCTTCATACCTTCTTTATAATGTTGCTGAGCACGTAATTCTGTCTCAGACACTTCTTTCTTTCCAAGAACGATCGATTTCAAACGATCAAATAAACCCATAGATGCCACCTCAATCATCATATTGTATTATAGTTAACTACTACTTATTGTTACTCTATCACATTTTTAGCCATCTGACTATTATTTTTCGTCATCCATATAGTCTGAGACATTATCCATGCGGACTGAAACTAATTTCGTCACTCCACGCTCTTGCATCGTCACCCCATATAAAACATCGGCTTTTTCCATCGTTCCTTTACGGTGAGTAATGACAATGAATTGCGTCTCATTACTAAATGCCTTTAAATAGTTCGCATAGCGTGCGACGTTCGCTTCATCGAGTGCGGCTTCAACCTCATCGAGCACACAAAACGGAACCGTACGAACTTTTAAGATAGCAAATAATAACGCGATTGATGTCAATGCCTTTTGACCACCTGATAATAAATTCGAAGTCTTTAACTTCGTTCCTGGTGGTTGAGCAATAATTTCTACCCCTGTATGAAGTAAATCATGAGGATCCGTCAACACTAAATCCGCACTTCCACCACCGAATAATTTTTTAAAGATCTCCATATATTGTTCACGAACCAGATCAAACGTTTCTTTAAACTTCACCGTCATCTCTTGATCCATTTCATTAATAGTCTCTTCTAACGTAGCTTTCGCTTCGATTAAATCATCACGCTGTGTCGTCAAGAAATCATAACGCTCTTTAACACGTTGATATTCCTGAATCGCTCCAACGTTAATTTCACCCAGTGCAGCGATTTGACCTTTAATACTGCGGATACGTGATTTAATTTCTTCAATTGAGCCTTTCAATGGATAATTTTCATTTGCATGATCAAACGTCATCTGATACTCTTCCTCTAACTTCTTAATCATGATATCCATCTCAACATCGACTTTCCCAATTGAAACATCTAATTGATTTAATGATTCAGCCATCTTTTGTTGAACTTTATGACTTTCTCGAACTTCACGTTCAAGTGTCTCTAATTCTTGGCTGACTTTTGTTAACGTGACACGCTGATCTTGAATCTGTTCAATGATGCCTTCACGTTTTTCTTTTTTCTCAGCTAAGTTTGCTTCTAATTGAACCACTTCATCGTCATTTCCAAGTAATGCTTGTTCACTTTCAGCAATTTTATCTAATAATTCTTTTAAACGTATTCTAGCTTGTTCAGTTTCACCTTTTAAACGCTCAAACGTCGCACACTCATTATGTAATGCCGTTTCAAGTTTTGCCACATCGACTTTTAATTCAGTCATCTGTTGTAATAATTGAGATTTTAATTCTTCTTGTTGTTCAAGTTGTTCTTCTAACGTCTCAATTGTTGCTTTTGCCTCTTCAATACGTTGTTCTAGAACTAAACGATCTTCTGCTAACTGATTATTCTTCTCAACTAATTGTTTTAATTCGGCTTCATGTTCACGACGTTCAATACGAAGTAATTGCTCACGTTCATTTTGTGATTTTTCACGATATTCAAACGCTAACTTCTGTTGATTCACTTCAGACATCTTCTCTTTTAAGCGTTCACCAGCAAGTTGTACCTTTTGCAATTCTTTTTCAGATTGCTTCACGGTCTGTGCCCATTCTTCTTGAAGTACTTTTGACTGTTCTAACTCATCCGTTAATTGCCGAATTTGACGTTGGCAATCTTCAATTTCATTTTTTTGACGAAGTAAAGATGAACCTTGACGCTTCACAGCCCCTCCGGTCATCGCCCCTCCAGCATTAATCACGTCACCTTCTAACGTTACGATACGATAACGATAATTCAGCTGTTTCGCTAAATTTTTCGCCACATTTAAATCCTTGGTTACAATAATATTTCCTAAAATATTTTCAACAATTTGTCGATAACGTTGATCATAGCCAACTAATTGTGAAGCTACACCTACCACATCTTGATTTCCTTGAATACGATTTTGAACATCCAGTGGTAAAAGACGTGATTTAATAACGTTTAATGGTAAGAACGTGGCACGTCCTGCGTGATGTTTCTTTAAAAAATCAATGGCTTTTTTAGCAGAATCATCATTGGTCGTGACGATCTGTTGCATGACTGGCCCTAAGACGACATCCATCGCTAATTCTAACTCTTTTGGAACCGTAACTAACTCAGCAACAGCCCCTTCAATCCCAGAGACTTGTCCCTGTTCACGAGCTTTTAAAATCTTTTTAACCCCTTCATTAAATCCAGAGAAATCTTTTTGAGCATCTTCAAGCCATTGCAAACGGTTATTCATCTTATCTAACTGATGGGTTAAATGACGATGACGATTTGTTTCCATCTCTGCCTGCTTTAAGCGTTGTTGATGTTCTTTATATAATTGTTGATATAAATCTCGTTTTTCTTTTAGCGATGTCTCAAACTTTCCATACTGTGCTTTAAATGTCTCTTGCTCTTGAACTAATGCGTCACGATCAAGTAACGCTTTTTCCTCATCCTCATTGATGCGCTCAAGCGTGGTCTCTGTTCGCTTAATCTGCTGATTAATCGCAATATATTGATTTTTAACGCTCGCTAACCGATTCACATCTTCAAAATAAGCGTCACGCGTCGTATCTAATTGAATCTTTAAGTTTTCTTCTAAATGTTGATACTCTTCAGAGACCTTCTGTAACTGTGATTGCTTCGTTTCTAACGATGTCTTCGTCTTTGTCATGGCCTCTTCAGCTGTTTTTAACTCGACTTGTGAAGTTTCTAAACGTGATTCAAGTTGTGCTTGTTGTTCTGCTAATTCTTCTTTATTAGATGACGCATTTTTATGACGTTCTTTTAAAACATCACGTTGACCTTGAAGCTTTTGAATCCATTCTGATGTTTCAACTAAATCAGCTTGTAATTGTTCCAACTGGCGCTCTTGTGCTTGCTGATTTTGCTTTAACGTATCACGACGACGTTCATCATTAGCAATTTTAGCATTAATACTGACATGCTCAAATTCAACATCTTTACGTTCCTTTTTTGAACGCTCCATTTGGTCATTTAAAGTTTTAATATCATAAGCTAACACACTAATTTCAGAATCACTACATTCTTGCTTTAACACCATGTACTTCTCAGCTTGTTCTGACTGCTTACGAAGCGGTTCAACCTGGTCCTCAAGCTCAAAAATAATATCTTGTACACGACTTAAGTTATCACTTGTTGATTCAAGCTTTCGAGTCGCTTCTTTTTTACGCATTTTATATTTTAATACACCAGCCGCTTCTTCAATAATTACACGGCGGTCTTCAACGCGCGCCTCAACGATTGCCTTAACCTTATCCTGAGAGATGATCGATAAAGAGTCATGACCAATCCCTGTATCCATAATTAAATCGACGACATCTTTCAAACGCACTTTTTGTTTATTAATTAAATATTCACTATCTCCCGTACGATAAACACGGCGCGTAATACTGACTTCTTCATAATCAATTGGTAAACTTCCACAACTGTTATCTAAAACAAGCGTCACTTCAGCAAAGTTTAATGGTTTACGAGTTGATGTTCCGGCGAAGATAATATCTTCCATCTTCCCCCCACGTAAACTCTTAGCTGACTGCTCACCTAGTACCCAACGAATCGCATCGGAAATATTACTTTTTCCGGATCCATTCGGTCCAACGACCGCAGTGACACCTTGTTCAAATTCAACGACAGTTTTATCTGCAAAGGATTTAAAACCAATTGTCTCAATTCTTTTTAAATACATACGTTTCATCCTTTATCTACATTCTTAACTTTATTATTATACCGAATGTTTGTCGTAAAATAAAGGGACAACGCATGAGTTCAAACATTAGTTCTATCCTAAATTCCAACGTCTGGTTAAAATAAGACTTAGTTGTTTAAAGCCTTATAAAAATTCCCGTGTAAGGTCCAAACATCTTGAGCAAAATTACTCATCATTGTCATAGTTCGACACTTCTGTCGATCATAAGAACTAATAAAACTAATTCCTGGATCACTCCCTTGTATAAACGGAAGATAGTGACCATCATCTAACGATTTAAGCCATACCCCGTAACCATACCAATCTTCCTTCACTTGAGGAGATAACATTTCATTCACCATCGGTTGAGAAATTAATCTTCCTTTCATCAAACACGTCCAAAAGCGATCCATATCTTTTGCTGTTGTATAGGCTCCTCCTGCTCCGCTTCCTTTCACATCAAGGCTATAAATATTGCTGTAATAAGTTTGTGTCTCTTCATCTAGACAATAACCCGTTGCACAGTGAAGTGGTAATCGATCAAGCTCATAATAGCCAGTATCCTCCATTTCACAAGGAGTAAAAATGATTTTTTCTAAATAACGATCAAACGGTAATTTAGTGACAGCTTCAATGATTAATCCTAAGACTACATACCCGGCATTATTGTACTGAAACTTTTGCCCCTTCGGAAATGCCATGCGTTTATGAAGAAATAAGGGAAGTAAATCTTGAGACGTTCGAATTCGGTAATTCGGATAATTCTCCCATAACTTCGCATAGTCCGTACAAAGCGACTCATCAAAATAATCAGGTAATCCTGACGTATGTGTCAATAATTGACGAACCGTAATATTTTTATCAATATGATGCCAATCAAAGGGTAAGAGTTGGCCAAGTGTGCTATCAAAAGAAATAAACTTCCCCTCAATAAGTTGTAAAATGGCCACTGCAATAAATACTTTGCTTCCTGATGCCATAGGAAATTTTGTTTCTAATCGATTGAGGCGTTGATTGGCAAGATCAGCCTCTCCATACGCTTGTTTAAAAACCCATTTTCCATGCTCCTCAATTGAAATAACCCCTTTAAAATCTTCTTTAACTAAGTTTCTCATCTATTTATTCGCTCCTTTAGTTCTATTCAATCTCTTTATTAAACTGTATTAAAAAACAGACTACTTCATGAATAAGCAATCTGTTTTTTATGTGGTTTATTAAATTTCAATGGTCGTATGATCAAGCCACTGCCACTTTGGCCGTGCTTGTTTAATCTCATGAACTAATCGGTGGAGAGCTAAATCTTTTTGCTTGGCTTCAATCATAACATCAATATCTTGATTTAACGGTTTAATTAAATCTAAAAATCGTAGGATATCGTCTACTTCAATAAAATCAGCATGACGACGATCAGTCTCAAACTCCTTCGGACTTGACACATGAATTTTAGGTGGCCAATAATCGGCTTCCCACGTCTTAAAAATAGATTCTACCATTGATTCTAATGATTCTCCTTCATTATAGCAACGATGATGATGAATATCTAATACCATTGGTAGATGCAGTCGTTGACAAAGACCTAAAACATCTGAAGCCGAATAGGTCTTATCATCATTTTCTAAAATAAGTGCCCGTTGAAGACGTGAGGGTAGCCGCTCAAAGGTATGTATAAATCGTTCTAGTGCCGCCTCTTTTCCACCCGCTTTTCCTCCCACATGAAGGACTAGCTTTCCATGCTCCATGTCAAATAAATCAAATAAATCTAATTGATGCTCAAGTGTACGAATCGAAGACTCGATAACCGATTCATTGACACTATTTAAGACATTAAACTGATCGGGGTGCGCATCGACTCGCATATTAGACTGTTTGATTAACTTAGCTACTTCGTGACATTCGGTCTGAATCACTTTTGAATAATTCCATACCACATCTTGATGGGTGGCAAGTGGAATGAGTTTTGACGTGAGGCGATAAAAATGAATGTCATTTTCAATGTTATACTTTAAAATTTTTATTAAATCAATTAGATTCGATTGAGTCACTCGTTTAAGTAAACTTAAACGTTCCCTTTCAGACTCAATGGATGAATACTTCTTATATGTCACAGGAGATGAACTTGTAACTTTATCTAAACGCATCGCAATCGCAACATAACCAAATCGAACTCTCATAAAAAACACCCTCGGATTCTTTAATTTACTGTTAGTTTATCCAAGGGTATTAAAACTATTTATTTTCCTGGTTAAGTTCCTCTTCCATTTGTTGATCAGCACGCGAAGCAACCACTAAACAGCTATAGATAGTTAACCCAATAAAGGTCACCGCACTTCCAACTACAAAACCACTCCAAAACATCTAATCACCATCCTTTACTTTGTTCGACTACAAGATTTATTGGCTGCATTACCATTAACATCATTTAATTCCTTTCACAAAAAATGACGACAGAAATCAAATTTTTTTTGATGTCCAAAAGCACTGCTTCTTATATAGTGTATGAAACAGTTCATCAAAGGAGCAAATCAAGACACTGAAACTTGTGGTGAAGGAGAAATGGTTGTCTTTTCCTCCTTTAGTCCATTAAGTGCCTCATAAAATTCATGACCATTCATCAACTTGATACCATTTCGACTTGCAAACAATAACGCCTCTTCTTCAAAATCACTCGTACTTAAAGCGATAGCTATATCTGCCTGAATGTCATAATCTTTCATACTTCCATAAAACTCACGAATTTCTTTTAAAGTCACTAGCTCGCCAAGAGCAAAATCTAATCCTTCAGGATCCGTGTATAAATTTTCAATCATCGGAACGCGTTTAAAATATTTCACTATAATTTTTTGTCCCTGATTCCACATCATAAAATCGTAACCACATGTTATTGGATTCGAGCCCACTTCAAGCTCTTCATATCCTTGAAGCTCAAAAAAACGCTGTAATAACTCATGGAAGAGTTCATCATTCAATTTATCTAACTGTTCAAACAGTAACAACTGACTTAGCTGAATGCGTCGTCGATCATTCTCTTTTGCATACTGCTCCACCGCTAATTTCCGTTGGTTTTGTTTATACTTGATAATCAGTAAACTCACAATGGTTAACAGTAAAATAATGAGATACCAATCCCACATCTGCCAAGAGGCAACCCAATCGGTAAACCCATAAAAAAAGTTAAAAACGACAAATGCAATAATTAAATAAGCTATATAAACGACTCTTTTTTCCATCATATCACCTACTTTAATATGAGAAAAGAACTATATTTTTAAACAAAAATTCCCAAATAAATAAAAAAACGCCCCAATATGAGACGTTTACAATACTTCTTTTCCAAATGGCATTAAGGATAACATGGCTAATTTTAGCGCTTGTCGCGCAAACGGAATACCAACAATCGTCACCGTTAGAAGAATGGCACTCACTAAATTAGCTAGTGCTAATTCTAAGCCACCAAATAAAAGCCAAACAATATTTAAAACAAAAGTTCCACCCGATGTATTCACCGTTACAACTTCCTTTCCAAACGGTGCAAATTGTAACCTAGCTAGTTTAAAACATTGAAGTCCAACTGGAATCCCAATAATGGTGAGACACCATAGCACTCCAAAAAAGCACCAGATGAGAGAATTAATCAATCCGCCACAAATCACCCAAATTAAATTTCCTAGACACGACATGTTTTCTCCTCCTTTATTAAATAATATGCCAAATCATGACTACTTACTTCATGATTTTTTTAATCCATCGTAAACGATTGTGATAAGGTGGAAATACGAGTGGAACAGAAACCTTCGTTGAACGTTTAACAATCGATTTTTCATACGTAAACGTCTCAAAACTTGCTTTTCCATGATAACGCCCCATACCAGATGGACCCACTCCACCAAAAGGTAAATAATTCGATGCTACCTGTGTCACGACATCATTAATACATCCGCCTCCAAAGGCATAACGTTGAATCAAATGATTCGCAAAGGTCTGATTTTCAGAAAAAACATAAAAAGCAAGTGGCTTAGGATGCAAAGCTAGACACTGATCAATCTCATCAAGCGAACGATAACTCATTGTCGGTAATAAAGGTCCAAATAACTCTTCTTCCATTAAAGAATCATCTAGAGAAACATGTTTAAAAATGGTTGGAGACACATATCTCTCATCAAGTCTTACCTCACCTCCAATAATGACCTTTTCGCGGTTCTCTTCAATGAGCTGAGCTAAGCGCTTCGTATGCTGGAGCGTTACGATGTGACCATAGTCCTCACTTAAATATGGATTCTCACCATAAAATCTCATCAACACTTGAATCAGTTCCTCTAAAAAAGCTTCATAAATTTGATGATGAACAAGGACATAATCTGGCGCCACACACGTCTGACCGTTATTCATAAATTTTCCCCAAGCTAAACGCTCAGCTGCCCGCTTCAAATTCGCTGTCTCATCAATGATCACCGGAGACTTTCCTCCCAGCTCGAGTGTGATTGGGATTAAATGTTGACTCGCTTTTTGCATGACAATTTTACCAACTCGTACACTCCCGGTAAAGAAAATATAATCAAATGGTAAATCAAGCAGCTCCTGATTAATCTCAACTCCACCAGTTACAATAGAAACATACTCATTACTAAAGGCTGTTTCTATTAATGAAACTAATACTTTTTCAACGGTTGGGGTAAGCTCTGAAGGTTTTAAAATGGCGCCATTTCCACCTGCAATGGCTCCTACTAATGGTTCTAATAAAAGTTGAACGGGATAATTAAAAGGTCCAATAATTAAAACGACGCCGTAGGCGGATGGATAAACAGAAGATGTTCCGATTAATTGGGCTATATCGCTCTTCACACGACGAGGACGTGCCCATTTCTTTAAATGCTTTATCGTATAATCAATGGACGAATAAATGAAACCAATCTCTGAGGTGTAAGCTTCAAAAGAAGACTTTCCTAAATCTTTTTTCAGTGCCTCTTCTAACTCTGTTTCGTACTGCTTAATTGCTTGCTTTAATTGCATTAATGCCTTCAGTCGTTGTTGAATTGAGATGGGTCCGTGGTGATGTAAATAAGATTTTTGTCGTTGTAATTGTTCATTTAAGTTCATGTGATCACCTCAAGAAAGAAAAAACCCTCTGCAAGGCAGATGGACTCTTCTATTTATTTTTATAACGTCGGTTTTCTTTACGATTAATGTAAAGACCGGCTAAGATCGTAATAATAACTGAAATAATAGAAACAATTAAAAACCCGTATTTATTCTCTTGGAATGGGACGGGAACATTCATTCCCCAGAAACTTGAAACGACGGTTGGAACCGCAATAATCACTGAGACGACCGTTAAAAATTTCATGACCATATTCAAGTTATTTGAAATAATTGTTTCAAAGACATTTAAGTTGCTACTTAAGATGTTTCCATAAATTTTTGACATGTCAATCGCCTGTTTATTTTCAATGATAACATCTTCTAACATTTCAGCTTCCGGTGTATCATTTTTTTCAAGCTTGACTAAACGTTCTAATACGATTTGGTTTGAACGAAGGGATGAAGACATGTAAACTAAACTTTTTTGTAAGTCCAACATTTCGATTAAATCTTCATTTTGTGGTGAGTGACGTAAGGCACGCTCAACTTGGCTACTCTTACGTTCAATAACACGTAAATAACCTAAGTATTGAATCGAGATCGTATATAAAATTTGATAAATATGTGCATTGATACTTGTTGTTGTGACTTTTAAGCGTTTGCTAAATACATTTAACTCTTGTGTACATAATGTTAAAAGCATGCGATCTGTTTTAACAATCCCAAGTGGGACAGTTGAGTAATACGTATCAGACTCAAATGAGACAGGAACGTCGACGATAATCATCGTAAAGTTATCTTCAATTTGAACACGTGAACGCTCTTCTTCATCAAGTGCTGTAATAACTGTTTCATACTCTAAGTCATGTGCTTTACATAATGTTTCTACTTCTTGATGGGTGGGATTAATTAAGTTAACCCACTCAAACCCGCCACTTGTTAGTGAATTAATGAAATTCACTTCACTTCTCATCGAATCACCTCTTATAGTCTCACACGATGTCATCGACACTTGGTGACATCCATGTGATTAATTTAATTGTCCGTATGGGAATGGAATCTTCCACTTGATGTCACCTCCAACTGTCTCATAAACATAGTAAAAGAACAAAAACTAGTATTAAACTTAGTCTTTGCACCCTTTAAAGAAATATAACAGGATTCTTTTCCTTTTCAAGTATACTACTAATCATTAGAATTGACCACCTTCAGACGTAAGTTTTTTCACCTGTCGACAAATATAATGGAAACGAGTGCGAAATTTTTATAAAAAGCGTAAATTTCGAGAAATTCCTATGAGAATTATAAAATAAAAATCGGATATTATTAACTTTTTCAGACAATTTCGATATAATGAATATATTGTAATTATGGACATTACGAAAGGATGTGACAGTTTGAATAAAGTAAATATTCCCGAAAAACTTGTACCTGAGGTAACGAGTAACTTGCGTAAAAATTTCGTTCGTGTCCCAGATGTGATTCGAAATGCAAGTGGAATCCGTATCTTTGGTAAACGATTAAAATCATTTATCTTTACAACAGACGTAGCAATTATTAAAAATACAAATGCAGACGCGGTCATTGCCGTCTATCCATTCACTCCACAACCAACGATTACTCAAGCGATCATGTCCGTTTCAGACATTCCTGTTATTTGTGGTGTTGGTGGAGGACTAACACATGGAACGCGTTCAGCAAACATTGCCTTACATGCCGAATTCCAAGGTGCTATTGCCGTCGTTTTAAATGCACCCACACCTCGTGAAACCATTGAATACGTTAAGGAAACGATTGATATTCCTGTCGTCGTGACAGTTGTTTCTGAACATACAGATGTTCAATCTCGTATTGATGCTGGAGCTGATATCTTAAATGTCAGTGGTGGTTCTAAAACAGCTAGCATTGTGCGTAAAATTCGCCAACAATACCCAACCATTCCGATTATCGCAACTGGCGGACCAACCGATGAATCAATTCTTGAAACCATTGCAGCGGGAGCAAATGCTATTACCTATACCCCCCCAACAAATGGAGAATTATTTCGTGTAAAGATGGATCATTACCGTGAAATTGAAAATAGCGTTCAACAAGATGAACCCATTGATAAAATTCACGAAGAAGAGTTAGCTTTAACTGAATAAATAAAAATCCCTTAAACAGGGTGTTCAACTAAACCACCATATTAGATGGTGGTTTTTCATTTTCCTGTCTAGCTCATAAAAAAACAATCGTTTTATTAGTAACGTTTCACGCCTCTCACTATCTTTAAATATAAGAAAAGACAAAATTCTTTTGATCAAGATTATATACCAACTGTGGCTCTAGTCTATATAAGTCCAAATCAGTTTTTCAGATGATAAAAACTTTTAAGCCATACTAGAGGTAGATACATTCTCTCCAAAAATGCCAGGCAACCCATTCCCTAGCAATGGTGGATTGTTTCACAAGTGAAACTGCCAGGGAACCCCTGAACGATAGGCTGCCTTGATTGGTAAAACAGATCAGTATTTTTTATTTGCTACTTGAGAGGTAGACTACTTATCTATTTATATATATATAAGTCCAGATAAGTTTTTTACATCGTAAAAACTTTTAGCTGGACTATAGTCTGCCTTGCACGGCATAGCTATTCCATATTTCGGTTGCTGTATTAAATGTAGAAAACATTTCTGTTTATATATAGAACTCATATCAAAAACTTTAAACAATAAATTAAGCTATACTTAAAAGAGGATTTCTGTATCCTACCGTCATGTTATTCTAACTCCATGTCCTAAGATTATCTTCAATAACGGCTAGTTGTCCCACTGATAACGCACTGTATAACCAGACTATCTTATTTCACTTCTCCTTTTAATCGATGACTAACGATAAAAGAAGGACTGAAAAAATAAAGCTAGGTAAAAAGAAAAGATAAATAACTAAAAAGCCTTAGAAAACAGAGCCATTCAGCTCGTTTCTCTAAGGCTTTTTAGCGTTTTAGTATGAATGAATTTATTCTAATAAATAAATGTTTGAGTACCTTTTATAACTAACTATTCATAGCGTAAGGCATCAATTGGATTTAAGTTTGCTGCTTTAATGGATGGTAATAATCCAAAGACAATTCCGATAATCATTGAAAAGATGACTGATAAAACGATAGCCGGTACACTAATGGCCACTGGCGTTTGAGAAATTCGAGAAATGACTTGAGCCAGTCCAACACCGACTAATACCCCAATGACACCACCTAAACTTGTTAATACTGCGGCTTCAGTTAAAAACTGTGTGAGAATCACACTTTTTCGGGCTCCAATGGCTTTTTTCAATCCAATTTCACTCGTACGTTCTGTAACAGAAACGAGCATAATATTCATCACACCAATTCCACCAACAAGTAAAGAAATACTTGCAATCCAAATCAACTGTTGATTCGTTGCGGCACTTAATTCTTGTAATTGTTTAGCCTGTTCTAAAACATCGGTTGCTTTATATTGTACATTATTGTCTCCTAAATACATATTTAATAAATCTGCACTTTCTCGCCCGACTTGTCCCATCGCATCCGTATCAGTTGCCTTAACAACTAAATGTTGCGGCTCATCATAACTATAAACGATTGGCCAAGCAGCATTTGGAATATAAAGGGCTCCACCGTTATCTTGATGATACATATAATAATCTTCAATCGAATGAATCACAGGTGAGAAGCTACTTGGTAGTGAAACAACACCAACAACAATAAATGGTTCCCCCATAATCTCAATTGTTTTTCCAATGGCATCAGTTCCTTGGAAGATACTTGTTGCCGCATTTTGATCTAAAATAACGACCTTACGAAACTCTTCATAATCTGATGGAATAAATGAACGTCCCTGTTTAATCAAATATCCTGTCGTTTGGAAATAATGCTCATCAATTCCTTTCACTGATGCCCCATCTAATACCGTATTTTGATAATAAATACTATCAGCATAGCTTCGACTCACATAGAACGAAGCATTTTCTACATTTTCAATCGCTTTAACTTCCTCTAAAATATCACTCGTCATCACAGGAGTTCCATAAGGCACTTGTCCTGCATCGACTTCATAACCATCTTGGCTTAATTTTACATTTACTACATTATTTCCTGATCCAATTAAATTTTGCTTAATTTGTTCATTCGTTCCCTTAATCGTTGAGACAATAGCGATAATCGCAGCAATCCCAATAATAATCCCGAGCATAGTTAAAAATGAACGCATTTTATGGGACCAGATTCCTTTTAACGATAGTTGAATATTTTCTATCATATCTAGTACCCCCACATATTTGTCATCTCTTTAGCTTTGACACCATCTTTAATATTTTTAGTATATGGGAAGGCCACTTGATCATCTTCATTAACACCTGAAAGAATCTCCATATACGAACCATAAATGACTTTCCCTGTTTGAATGTATTCCTTTTTCAGACGGAAGTCTTCATCAACTTTATAGACAAACTTGCGTCCATTTTCATCACCAATGTAAGCCATGTCTAAATATAAAGCATTTGAATTTTCAACGTTTTCTTGAACTCGAACCGAAACAGACATATTATTTTTTAAATCGGTGGCATCTTCAATATAAGCGACAAAAGGATACTTAGAAACATTTTGATTCCCATACGAATACGGATCATCGACTGGGTATGGATATATCTCTGTGATAGAAGCAATATAACTATTTCCTGTATCCCATGACATCACCTCTACCATTTGTCCAGGTTCCACCTCATTTAATTGGTATTCTGTTAACGTTCCTTTTAAATAAAGGCCACTATCACTACTAACAACAATAAATGCTGATCCTTCAATCGAACCGACACTTGGATCGCCAACTTTTTTGACCACTCCGTTAACACTACTACGAACCGTTAAATTTTCAATTTCTTTTTTAATCTTCTCTTCTTTTAGAAGTGCCTCTTTATAATCAAGTTCTAATGTTTGAATCTCTGTCTTTTTTTCCTGAATTAATTGTGCTAACTCCTCTTTAGTATACCCTTCTTGGGGTAAATCAGGGAGATCTGGTGAGATATCAGGTTCCTCTTCAGGCTCCTGATCTGGATATATTGGCTGTTCGGGGCAAACCGGCTGCTCCGGACAGGTCGGTTGTTCTGGTTCTTCTTCTGGTTTTTGATCAGGCTTCTCCTCATGATCTGGTTGGTTTTGTTCAGGTTCATCAGGTATACTTTCTTTAAAATAGTCACTAACTGTTATTTCAATAAACTCTGCTGGAATTTCTAAGCTTGATCCATCTAATACTTTAATCATTGGTTGTGATCCATCATCCGATAAAAGAGTCAAACTTAACTGAATCGGTTGTGAAATTTGAGTTTGTCCCACTTCATCTAACCCCTTTAAACGATATAAGAATGACACATTTAACTTGGCTGAAGCTTTAACTTCTAAAGAATAAGTTCCATCCTCAAGAGGTGTTAACGCTGTGGCATAGGTTAAAACTTCTTCTTGTTCTCCTTCTGTTGTTCGTGTTCTTGTGAATGACACGGGCATTGTGGTCACTGGGTTTCCTTCACTTTTTGCAATCGGTTGAGTTGAATTTAATTTTTGTAACTGACGTTTAGCTGAATCAATGTTTACTTTTAAACTTTCGATAGTTAGTCGCTGCATTTCAAGTTCCAACTCAACTAACGTACTATCATAAACTAACAATGGATCGTTAATCGATACTTGTTGTCCTTCTTGAACCAGTACCTCTTTGATTACCTTGCGATCTTGAAGCATGACCTCTTGTGTCATATCCGATGTAACATAACCATCTGATTCATTCACGTCGCCCCACCATGACGTACTAATGTACGCAACAGGTTGTACCTCAATCGCTGAGCCGCCACTCAGTTGCTGATAAGCATAAACTCCTCCACCAATCAAACCAACTGAAAGCAACGAAGCGCCAATTATTAAAGGTGCTTTTTTCATCGATCCACGCCCCCTCTCTCTGGATGATAAACAATCTCTCCATCTAAAATTTCTATCTTTCGCTGAGCTTGGTCTGCAATTGCACGATCGTGAGTAATCATTACAATTGTGACGCCTTCTTCATTTAGCTTCTTAAAAAGTGACATAATTTGCGCACCAGACTTGCTATCCAATGCACCTGTCGGTTCATCCGCTAGTAAAATGCTTGGATTATTTACCATCGCCCTTGCAATCGCAACACGTTGTTTTTGTCCCCCTGAAAGCTGAGTCGGTTTAAAGTGTAATCGTTCACCTAATCCAACACGCTCTAAAGCCAACGTCGCTCGTTGACGACGTTCCTGTTTTGAAACACCAGCGTAAGTCAATGGTAACTCTACATTCTCAAGCGCACTTTGGCGTGATAACAATTGAAAGCTTTGAAAAACAAATCCAATTTCTTTTAATCTTAAATCTGATAACTGTGCATCATTTAATTTTGAAACATCTAATCCATTAAGATGATAACTTCCTGATGAAGGGAGGTCTAAGCAGCCTAAAATATTCATTAAGGTTGACTTTCCTGATCCTGATGGTCCCATGATGGCGACATATTCTCCCGCTTCCACTTCAAACGTAATATTTTTCAGGACAGGGACTTCAAGTTTATCTTGTAAATAGTGTTTATTAATATTTTCTAACTGTAAAATCATTGCTCAGCCTCCCCCCTATTGTTTACTGGCACTTTGACTTGTCGTTGAAGACGGTGAAATGGTTGTACTCTCAGTTTCTTCTATGACCTCAGATTCAATACCTTCATCGAACTCCCCTTCAACTTCTTCATTGAATTCTTCTTTAAAATCTCCTTCAAATCCTTCTTTGAAATCTGACTCCTCTATTGATAAATATCCTCCTGATCCTAGCATTCGCTCACAAGACATTCCTTCACTTAAACGGTCATCTGGAAAAGCAATGTAATCATCTACTGTTAAACCATCTAAAATTTCATATCGCATCCATTCTTCATCTAGCTCACCCAGTGTAACTTTACGTTTTTCTAATTTATCATTTTCTGTGGCAACCCAAACATAATCTCCATCTTCTTCATGGACAAGATAATAGTCATATAACCAAACGCCTTCTTTCACCTCATCTTGTCCATTGTCTAATTCAATATAAACATGTTGTCCTAAAATTAAACCGCTCGCTGAGTCAAGCTCAATGTAAAACGGATAAGTGCTTCCACTCTCCCCAGTGCTATCAGAATAATAATTATTGTTATTAGACTCTGTATTTTCTAAATCCACATGTGTAATCATTCCACGCCATGTTTGTGTTTCATCCACACGCGAACGAATAATAACAGGTTGCTCGGCTTGTAATTGCCAAATATTTTGCTCACTCACTTTTCCCTTAATTCGATAATCTTTCGTTGATAATAACGTAATATATGCTTCATTCTGACCATACATATCATATCCATTTTCACTAATTGATTTCACCACTCCTGAAACGGTACTTTTCACGACTGAATTTTCTAGTGACGCTTTTAATTGCGCAACTTCAACTTCTTTACTTTTTTTATCATACTCTGCGCGTTTTAAGTCATTTTCAGTATTTAAAATCTGTGACGTATAGTCTAATTTTTGATCTTCAGGTGCTGAAGCTTTTTGTGAGTTTAATAATTTAATTTGCTCATTTAAACTTGTAATAGATGCACCCAAGCGCTCTAACTCTAATTCGGCTTGACTTAAACTTAAACTCATTTCATCTGTATCATAAGCAAAAAGTTCTGTACCTTCCTCAACTTTATCACCGATTTTCACAAACAATTCCTTGACTTGTCGCTCTTGATTACGATTAATTTCAATCGTTTCCTGTGGCTCTACTACCCCACTATATCGATTAGTTAATCCAGTTCCACTCCCAAGATCTGTAATCATTGAAACTGAATCTACATATGCGGTTAATCCATTATTAGATGGTCTACTCTTCCACATAAAAAATCCTGCAACCCCGATTACCACAACAATGAGAGTTATAAGCATGATTTTTACTTTATTTTTTTTCCCCATTCCTCGATTCCTCCTAATTTTTTCCTTAATTATAACATTCAAATTTGTAGATTTTTGAATTTTTTTGTCAGTTGCCTCTTGATTAAGAAAATCTTAAGAAATACGGGCAATTCACACTTTAACTCATTTTTTCATATCTTATACTAAGTAAAAATAAAATGGGGGCGATCACTGTGCGATTGGAGTCATTGCGTGCGAGTAGTGCAACGGGACTTTGTGTTAATCTTTCATCATTTCATCCGCTCACGTTATTAGTCGGAGTCTCAGGTTCTGGAAAAAGTCAAGTTTTGACCTATATCGATAGCCTTTTTAAACTTTTAATGGGGCAATCTTCATCCGACCTTGAAGATGGAGAGTATGAATTACGCTTTGAGTTAAACCATCAACACTATCATTACTTCGTTTATATAGAAGATCATCATCCGGTTATCATTCGACTTTGGTGCAATGAAGCATTATTAGATGCTCCCTCAGATTTAATCACCCAACTTCCTTCTATTAACTTGATGAAACCTATCAATCAAATCAGACAAACGAATTCATTCACCAAACGGTTTATCCTTGCAAGTAACGAGCAAAAAGAAGAGATTCTCTCACTTTTTCAACTTATCTTTGATTCGATTGAAGATATTCAAGTCCAATGTACCCCTCAATCTGCTCTTCACCTTTTCTTCAAAGAAAAAAGTGGTGAATGGTTAAGCATCGAAACTCTATCAGATGGAATGCTTAAAACTTTTTATTATTTAACTGAAGTGATTTTAAGCGAATCTGGATCTTTACTCTTGATTGATGAATTTGAAAATGGACTCGGGTTAAACTGTATGGGACCTTTACTCGAACAAATAGTCGCACGTGAAGATCTTCAACTGATTTTAAGTAGTCATCATCCATATATCATCAATAATATTCCGAGTGAATCATGGCAGATTATCACAAGAGAACACTCGACAATCCATGCCCAATCAGCTGAAGAATTCGGAATCGGGCAAACGAGATATGATGCCTTTTTTGAATTAATGAATCGATTAGAATTCGAGGGGGGCTTATAACATGAATCTCTACATTCTCGTTGAAGATGGAAAATCCGGCCATAAAATTATTGATCACTGGATTCCACTCTTACTTCCCTCTATCACTCGGGTACCGACGATCGATGAGATGACAGAAAATCAATATGTTATTTTTAGTGGACTCGGCTATCCACGAATGCTTGGAACCGATGCAACGTCCCCTTCAAAAAATGTCCTCGGACAAACGATTGAGACGATTAATGACACTCAAAAAATTGACTACCTCTTAATTTTCTTAGATGGTGATGAGGAGGGCACAGAAAGGCGAACCGAAATCGTCACCCAAAAAATCAAAAATTATCCGAAACCTCTAACTTGCCCATTTGTCATCTTTGTTCAAAATAAGTGTCTAGAAACGTGGCTACTTGGAAATCGTGACTTTTTCCCAGCGCAACCTAGTGAAAAGTTTTTACCATTTTTGACACATTACAACGTCTCCTGCAGTGATCCTGAATATATGGAAAATGATCTAAGTCGTCGTCTCGTATCGACCTCATCTCTTTATCACGAACGTTATTTACGATGCATGATGCAAGAAAATGGATACCGATACAGTAAGTCGCGTCCCGCTCCGATTATGTACACCGAAGCATTTATCAATGGATTAAAAGGACGAATTAAAGAAACCCATCATCTTTCAAGCTTACAAAGCTTCTTTAATTTCATTGACCAATTAAAAACATCGAAATCCTAAAGTTTCGATGTTTTTAATATCATTTAATAAAATTCTAAAACACTCATAAAAGTAGATCATTATCTACTATCACTTCTTTCCCCCTATAAAATTACTGACTTTTGTAGGATACCTATCACAATTTTATGACTAAATAGAAACTAATCACCATAATCATCATTCATAACTAACATTCCCTACTCATTTAACCAAAAATATAGTAAAATACAATCAGAAAAACTAATAGATGTAGGAGTTAAACCAATGCAAGCAGAATGGAAAATCCAATTAAATACGAAAGTATATGGTTGTTATCAACAACAATTAACGATGGATGAAGATAATCAAACACGTTTAGCAACAAAGGAAGAACAACAAACCTTTTTAAATGACTTAATGACGATTGAATTAGACGATTTAAAAGATGCCTATCTAATTGAACGCATCGATATTTTCCGTGAGCATTTAAAAGCTTTAAACTTTAATATCGAATTCTTCCACGCATGGAATGAAGTCTCAGCCAATAGCTATACGGAATATACGAAAATTGAACATCAAGAAGATAAAGAAATCATTGCCTGCTACAAAGTGATTACGACACAAGGATTATCAGATAACCATGAGATTATCGATATCGTTGGTGCTTTAGAACCCATTGAACCAACAAAGTATGAAGTCGCTAAAGATTCAAAAATTGGATCCATTAAACTTCAATTACTGGATATGGGAATTACAGAAATGAAAGCATAAGAAACTAAAAAGACGGAACATTTCAAATGAAACGATCCGTCTTTTATTATTATTCTTCTGTCACGACTTGTTTACGTCCGTAGTAAACATCCTGATCAATTTTGTTGAATGATTTTCCAACTAAAACTGCCGTTGTTAATGTTCCATTAACATTTAACATCGTGCGTCCCATATCTAAGATTGGATCAATCGCAATAATCCCTGCAATTAATGGGAAGTATTCTCCCATTCCCATTCCTGATAAAACAACTGAAATAGCCATTGTCGCAGAACCTGGTAAACCAGCAATACCAAATGAAGCTAAGGCAATGACAATAACTAACATAATGATAAATGTCATATCAATTGGTGTTCCTGTCATATTGGCTACTGTAATGGCCACTAAAGCTGGATAAATTCCAGCACATCCGTTCATTCCGGCATTTGAACCTAAACTTCCAACAAACGTTGCTGTCCCATTATCTAGTCCCACATTATCAGTTAACTTTTCAATACTTACTGGTAATGTTCCAAGTGATGAACGTGACGTAAAAGCTAAAACTAAGGCATCTAAAACATTTTTCACATAACGGAATGGATTTAATCCGCTTAAGGCAATTAAAATTAAATGCACGACAAACATTAAGGCGACACCAATATATGTAACTAAAATAAAGTCGATAGCTTCCCCAAGAGCAGCCATTCCACGCCCTGCAATCGTATTCGCAAGTAAGGCAATAACAGCATATGGCATCCATTTAATGATTGTCATCGCAACACTTAAAATTATTTTATAGAAAGCTTCAACTAAATCAATGAATGGCTTGACAATATCGTAATATTTTTTCGTTTGACGCTTTGTAGCAAGTCCTAAGAAGGCTGCAAAGATCACAACAGCAACAACATTACCATCAGCCATCGCTGAGATTGGGTTAGAGGGTAATAATCCACGTAACGTATCGACAAGTGAACTTACTTCACGAATCGTTGCCTCTCCAGCTACTAAGTGTGAATTCACACCTAATTGGAATAAGTTACCGACCACTAATCCAATCATCGCTGCAATAGCAGTCGTTCCAACTAAAAGACCTAACGTACGAGCTGTTAATTTCCCTAAATTTTCACCTTGTTTCATGTTAATAATAACACGCATGATTGAGACGAAAATTAATGGAATAACTAACATTTTTAATAAATCCATAAATCCATTAGCAAATAGTCCATACCATTTATTAATTTCTGCAATGAATGGCACCTCAAGTGGTGCATCTGGGAATCCCCCGACTACTTGAATTAAAAGTCCTAAGACCAATCCGATTCCAGTTGCAGATAACATACGCGTTGAAAATTTAACTTTCTTTTTCTCCATTTGCTTCATTACAAAGAATAAAGCAAATAACACAACGATAAAAAGAATCGTCTTAATATCTGTTAAATATAAAAAATCTGTAAAAAATGTACTTTGCATGAGTCGCAATAACCTCCAATATATTTTATCAAATAATAATAGTTTACTCAATTTGACATCATTTTACAAGCGATTTGTTTTTATTCCTCACATGAGTATCTAAATTCATTCCTTTAATCCTTTACATTATTTCGACTTTTTTCAACATTATATAAAAAATATGGATTTATTTTTTCAACAATAGATTTAATTACTTTCCTCATTAATGATTTACTTCTATTCAATTTGATAATTAGTTTTTATAACCTAATACTTTCATAAATTAATTCGACTCCTCAAAAAAGTATTCTAATATAGCAAATACTAAACATGAATCGCTCAAAAATAACCTCTTAAACAAAAACTAATGATTAAAAAGTCTCTGATTTTGTTGCCTATATACAAACAGAAATGTTTTCTACGTTTAATACAGCAACCGAAATATGGGATGATCATGCCGTTCAAGGCAGACTATAGTCCAGCTAAAAGTTTTTACGATGTAAAAAACTTATCTGGACTTATATATCAACGTAGCTTAAGGTCTTAGATAATCTAATCTTGCCAACTCATACTAGACAGCTCATCCGAATGCATTCGTTCGAAATATTGACCAATAATAAACTCATCTTGAATACGTCTATTAGCCATCACATAATGCTCATAGATTGATTTTAGCTGCTGTTGCTCAGCTTCAGATTCAACAGAATAAAACTCCATACTACATGGACGTTTTAACAAATTAGCTCCAATGTACATCTGTTGATCAATAATATAAACGGTTGGTAAAAATCCAAGGAAGCTATCCGCCATCACTTTAAAATTTGTTCGTCGTTTAATATCTGAGACAAATAACTTCGTTTTATGTTTAAGTAACTCATATAAACACCCACAAAGTGCCATGACGATGATAAACATTAAAACTTTGAGTTCCTGGTTTTGACTAAAACTAATAAATAAAATGGAAACACAAACAATCGCTAACAGGCACCAACCTTTTAAGTATTTAATTCGTTTCTCTTCTTTCAAATCGATTTCAACCTGTAAAGATTCATAAAAAACACGATGAAATAACGCTAAAAACTCATCATCTGAAACGCTTAAGACTTCTTTAGACATGATGACATCTGCTTTTGGAAATGTTGGTAATTGTAAATTGACAAAAAGTTCAGGATTAATCTCCGCAGCATAAATTTCTAACTTTTGATTTGCTTGCCTTAATTGATGAAGCACCTCATCAGCTGAGCATGCACGTAAAGACTCATAATTCGATAAGTCCATACCCTACCACCCTTTCCTATTGATTCCATCGTAGTATGGTCGAAAAAGAAGGAAAATATATCTATTAAACATAAAAAACCAGTTACTTTTCGTAACTGGTTTAATCACTAATCATGAATAACTGGTTCAACGCCAACCGTTTGAGTTGACTTTTCTTTTGAGGGTTTCATCAATTTCTCAACAAAAATGGCCATAGCTCCATCTCCTGTGACATTTGTCGCTGTTCCGAAACTATCTTGTGCCGCATGTAAGGCAATCATTAATGGGGTTTCAAGTGCTCCAAATCCAAGCATTGACTCTAATAAACCTAAAGCAGCCATGACACCTCCACCTGGTACTCCTGGGGCAGCAATCATAATGACACCAAGCATGAAAATAAACGGGATATATTGTGCTAACGTTGGCACTTGACCATTCATAAAGAAAATCGCCATAGATGTGAGCACAAGTGTCATCGTATCACCTGCAATATGAATCGTGGCTGATAATGGAATGACAAACTCACAAATTTCCTCATCTACTTCATTTGATTTTGTACATTCAAGTGTTACAGGAATCGTTGCAGCCGAAGATTGTGTTCCAATAGCGGTCAAATAAGCAGGTAACATTTTCTTTAATAAAGCAAATGGATTTTTACGTTTAATCCCTCCAGCCACACTATATAAAATTAGTAAATAACCAACTTGTAATAAGAATAAAACAACATAAACCATTAAGAATGATTTGATAGTTACAAAAATTTCTCCACTATAACTTAATTCTGAAAAAACGGAACCGATATAAAGTGGCACGATAGGAACAATCACCTTACCGATCACCCCCATCATAATCTCACTGAAATCTTGACAAACTTTTAATAACGCACTATCTTTCTTAGCAGCTAATCCAATTCCTAAAATAAAAGCGAGGACTAAAGCACTCATGACACTCATTAGTACTGGAATATCAATGGTAAAGATAGGTGACACCGAAGAACCCTCACTCGGTAATAAGCCTAGATCACTTGTAAACATGGGTAAAAAAACCTTCCCAATCACAAAAGCAGTTAATCCTGCACAAATCGTTGACACATAGGCTAACCCAGTTGTTAATAATAATCCTTTACCTGACTGACGTCCAAGGGAAGCAATTCCAGGAATAATCAGTCCAAGAATAATTAACGGTATAACAAAAGATAAGAAGGCTCCAAACAAAGTACGAAAGGTTGCCGTCATAGCAATCGGTAGTTCAAACGCCGTGGTGCGACAGATCACCCCCAGACTAATCCCGATTAAAAGCCAAATCGCAATGCGTGCAATTAACGGTAACTTTTTCATACTTTCATCCTCCTTTTTCTCTTTTGAATATTGATATTATTATCGCAAATAAATTTGAAAATTCAAGTTTTTTTTTGGCTCAACACCAAAATTGGTTCTTGACACTTAATTCATCTATAAAAAATCGTTCATTACATTCCAACAAGATTCTATTCTCATAGATCGTTCGATTCGGAAGAAAATAACTTCTTCGAATTAATGTTTTAATTTTATTATTTCGTCCTTCTACTGAACCATTTGTGTAACGACACTTATGGTAATTAGAAATTTCTTCTGTCCAATTTTCAAAAGGTTTAAGTGCTTCAGTTAATTCAGGAATATTTAGGGCTTTAGCTCGAGCAATCCATTGAATTAAACGTCTATAAGAATTTGTTTCAGCACTTAATTCATACCAATTAATCAGTGATTCTTTAATGGCATACACTTCCGTCAGTTCTTTTGAATAGCTTAGAAGTTTTCCTAATTTTCGTTCTTCTTTCTCGCTCAAAGAATCATATCGTTTACCGATAAGGTTTTTATTTCGTTTCAAATATTTACGACTTTCCGGTGTTAGCGATAAACTAATCCGTCTTCTCACAGCCTGTAAGGCATCTGTTAGATAACGATTCACATGAAATCGGTCAGCAATTCGGATAGCATCAGGAAAAACTTCAGCAACAAACTTGTGATAAGAACGTGCTAAATTCATCACAACAGCGTAGGGTTTCAACTCTTTGAGTTGCTTCATTAAGCCTTGATTTTGAATTAACGTTTGATAAGTTCTTCCCATGACTAATGTTAACAGGTTACCATTTCTTAGGTCATGAAATCCTGTATTATAAGTATGACCTTTTCGAATCGCAAAATCATCAATGCCTAATATGAGCCGAGTTGATCCTTGAGCAGCAGCGATCACTTTTCTTTGAATAGACGGAATTAAATGAGCAAGATGTTGCTTAATGAAGCGTTCACCAGTTGAGTAAGGGACCTTAAACGTATCTGTTAATTGTTTAACAGTGGTACCGACTAACGGTTTAGAAAGTTCACGTTTATAATCGTTTGTATAGCGAGTTTTCCCTGTCAAAAATGCATATTGATAGGTAAAAGAAACTTCACACTGTTTACAGAAAAGACGCTTCATCGGAATCAATAAAATGGTTTCACGATTGAAACAACGTAAATGTCTAACTTGACGTAGTTTTTGACGGCTACCTTTACAAATAACAAATGCTTGAGTATGGCAACAAGGACAAGGTTGTTTACTCTTTGTTGGACACAGGCTTAAAACTAAAACATTATCTTCAGAAATATGATAGTTACTGACTGTAACATCTTGTAATTGAATTAAATCATTGATATGATGTAAGTGCATCTAAAATCTCCTAACTTTGGTTTGGTCGCACTTACTAAAGTACAAGATTTTAGATGTTTTTTTTATAGGTAAATATAAGCATTTATTTAGTCAAGCACCATTTCTGGTGAAGACTCTTTTTTTTACAAACATAAAAATTTTATAGTCATTTTGTCTTATTTTATAAGGCCTTTCTCAACATTTAATAAATGTGATCCGGTTCTTTTCACTCCTACACCTGATTTTATTTATTAAATGATAAAATTAATCCTCCATCGCTTGGATAGATTCCACTGATTGTTGCTTGCGTTCTTGAAGATGTTCAAAGTAAGCTTTTGTCTCGGCAACAACGACTCCACTTAAAGCGACAATCGCAATTAAATTTGGGAGTGCCATTAATCCATTAACGATATCAGCAATTAACCACACAGCCTCCAGTTGTAGAAAAGCTCCAAGTCCTACCATTAAAACAAAAATCAAACGATACGGTATAATACTTTTCACGCCGAATAAGAACTCACAACAACGCTCTCCATAATAGTTCCAACCTAAAATTGTGGTAAAAGCAAATAATGATAAACAAACCATTAATAATACGGATCCTAATGGAAGTCCTCCAATCGTTGGTAAAACCGTATTGAACGCGGTTTCTGTTAACGCTCCTGTGGCAACATCAGACATTTGCCAAACGCCTGTGACCATGAGTGTTAATCCAGTTAACGTACAAATAATTAAACTATCAATAAATGTTCCTGTCATGGAAATTAATCCTTGCTCAGCTGCCCACTCTGTTTTCGCTGCCGCCGCTGCAATCGGTGCACTTCCAAGTCCGGACTCATTTGAGAAGACCCCGCGCGCAACTCCATTTCGAATGGCCATCGCTACCGTTGCTCCCGTAAATCCACCAACCGCTGCTGTTGGGGTCAATGCACTTTTAAAAATCAGTTCAAAAGCTGGGAGAAGTGAAGCGTGATTGATCACTAAAATGGTGACACAGATGATAAGATAACAGGCTGCCATAACAGGTACCACTTTTTCTGCCACCTTTGAAATCGAGTTAATGCCTCTAAAAGTGATAATCCCCACTAATAGTGCTAACACGAGACCAACTCCCTCAGCTGGAAGATGTAACGTATTTTCAATACTACTCGTAATGGCATTCACTTGCGTGAATGTCCCCATTCCAAATAACGCGACTAAGCCCCCACTAAACGCAAAGAAAATCGCTAACGGTTTGAATTTTTCACCCATTCCGTTTGTAATATAATACATTGGGCCACCCGCTACCTGACCATTCTCATCAAGCTGACGATATTTAATCGCTAAAACACCTTCAGCATACTTCGTTGCCATTCCAAAGAAAGCCGCGAACCACATCCAAAATAATGCACCTGGTCCTCCTGCTGCTAAAGCTGTGGCCACACCAATAATATTTCCAGTTCCAACCGTTGCCGCTAAAGCGGTACACAACGCACCAAATGAAGAAATATCACCTTCACCCGAATCATCAGATTTAAAAATCAGCTTTAACGCTTGAGGAAGTTTAGTCACCTGAATCAATCCTAAACGAATGGTTAACATGATTCCTGTTCCGACTAATAACACAAGTAGAGGGGGTCCCCAAATAAAACTATCTAACTGGTCTAAAAATTGAATCATACAATCGTCTCCTTTTTTCCACACCCGACGGATTGCCTAAAAAAGAAGGGATGTTTCTTTTTCAAGAGCACTTTTATTCACCTAACTAACAAAAAAGAGCCATCCTAAAAAGATGACTCTGGAGTTAGCATTAACGAAAAATTGAGGCAGCTAAAAAAAGCGTCTCAAAAAAGTCGATAATATCCCTGTCCTTTTGCCTGAGAGATTGAGCATCACTGCCTTGCCCCTTCGGCGCCTAATCAATAGGTCTCTCCAGAGTTCCGTCCACTTTACAGTCCTCACTTGCTAACAAGTACCTGAGAGTATGACTCCTTCGGTGTTCCCATAGGGAAACTCTTCTATAAAGTTTCAACCGGTGTCTATTTTTAATTAATATATGTTTATCTTACTCCCCTTGTCCCTAAAAAGCAACTAAAAAAGACAGAAATGATTAATCATTTCTGTCAGACCAGGGACGGATAAAAATTAAAACACCTCCAATGACGACTAATAAAAGAGGAACAACTAACTCCTCTGGTACCACATTCCAACTTGATAATAACAACAAACTACCAATCGTCAAACCAATGGTATTTGATCGCTTAACTCCTGATTCAAACATATTGGTTAGACAAGGCACAATAATAAATAACGTCCACCAGCCATTAAAAAACACTTCAAAATTCCATAATCCTAACGCTTCTCCACCAAACCCAATTCCTATCACTATGAGTGCGATTCCCCAAAATAAATCGGTGCGACTTAATTTCATGCGCATCACGCTCCTCTAAAAAAGCATATGCGACACATCCGCTCCCTATTCGTGCGTTAAATAATCGTGTACGATGGATTCAATCCATTCTTTCGTCATCACAGGTTTCCACCATAGATATTCTCGAACAAACGGAACCTCAATCGTGACAGTTGTCATCGGCTTCTCCCTTGTCTGCTCTAAAACAAGTGCTAACTGTCGAATGACAACCCCTTCTATTCGCTGATTAAATAAATCATTTAGTGTTTGTTTCCAATCTGATAATGTATTTTTAAAAATCGCTTCTTTTTCATTATCTATGAGCTGCATTAAATCAACAAGCGTCACCTCAACAGTCACAAACGCTTCATCGCCTAAAAGACGGGTCCCTTTCACATCATAGGTCATTGTTTGCAACACGTCTTTGGCCACAGCCTTTTGGTCCGTATCCAGCGAAACCTTATCTGACTCTAAAATTAACGCATAATCCGTTTTCTGTACATACGCGAGTCCACCTTTAATCATCCATTCGGGAAGATGACGATTAACATAAACACCCCCGATGATCAATAGCACTAAACCACTCAATATCCAAATCCACTTCTTCATACTAACGCCTCATTTCTAACTAATTATTCTATTATAATCCTAAATCCATCATTTTCATACAAAAGATGAAGCATTTTTTGGACTTTTGACACATATAATGTATTATCTCATTTGTTAAAGGAGGAGTCTCTATGATTAAAATCTTTTCAAGCACAGCAGGGGAAGAGATTTTGGTGAAGACCGTCAACAACTGGCTGAAAGATAACCCGAATGTTTACATTCAATCCTTTAACTATCATACTTACTATAAAACCTCATTTGCCAGTGAAGACGAGCTAGTTCATAGTTTTGTGATTAACTATATGACCATGAATAACTAAAAGAAGATGACCTTTTCAGGTCATCTTTTTTTAAGCGATATCTATTGATAGTTGCTCGACATGCTGATTTGAGCTTTCTTCCTCTAATTCATGAAGTAAAAGTTGTAATTCCTCAATAAGTGCTCGTCGTCGGGGGTACATGGCGATTAATTGATGAATAAGTGTCTCATACGCCTCATCGGTTGTAAAGGGACGGTATCGTCTGAAAATGGCACAGATTCGACGATAACCACTTCGATGACTAACCTTCATGAGTTCCTGTTTAATATACTGCTCATATAAATGGTGCACCTCTGTTTCAAATGTGTCCCAAAGTAAACTTGCAAACCTTTCAATGTAACGTAAGTCCTCTTTCACATAAGCCAGCAGTGCCTCTTGATCTTTTTCTGTTTCAATCATTTTCAAATAAAGCTCCTGCTTATCTAATCGTCGCATCTCTAATTTTAGGGATTCATAAATGAAAGGAAACGCCTCCCCATAAAGTTTTTTTAATTTCGCATAGTAATCAAAATTCCCTCCAACAAAGAGCTCATACGCCAGTTTTTTCATCCCCTCTATATCTTTCATTTTTTCATAAATCGTATAGCGATACAGTTTCCATGTCGCATCAAAACGATTTTCTTCAAACGCTTCAAGCTCTAAAATCAACGGAATAGCCTCCTCATACCTTGCTTGCGAAACGAATTGCTCCACTCGAAATTCGGTTAAGACGGGCACATCCGCATGACGCTCAAGGAACGCATCTAAACTTTCTTCCTCATACTTCGCCAGTAATTCATACCACACTTTATACAAAGACCCTTTCACCTTCTCCTCAACCACTTCAACCATCATTTCAATATAATGGATGATTGGTTGTAAGTATCGGGGTTCTTGCCCATATTCACACAATAAATCGAGAAGTTCAAAATCAACCCAGGTCGTATTTTTTCGTAACCGACTAATCAATAATGAAAAAACCTCATCTATATCTTGATGATAATCGATAGTCGCAAAAATAAGACTTTGCAACTGAGCATGTAACTCCCCTAAAAACTCAGAAAAAATGGCATCTGAATCATCAATTTGATTATCGACTCCCTCACATTCCTCTCGACATAAAAGCATCATTTCGACCTTTAATTGAACAGACGCTTGCTCTTTTATCTGCCCTAGCAACTCATATAAATCATCAACGAAGTGCTGCACCGCTTTTCCTGAAATCTCATGACCGAACTGAATATGTTTAGCCACCATTTCCTCTAACTGTCTTTCAAACGTTGCTAATTGATCCTGTGGTTGCTGATAGGCCATCAACCGTTCATAAATCATTGGATTTTCATCTGCCACTTTTAAAAGCTCTGCCACCAATGTTTCGATCGATAAACTTTTTAAAAGACTGGCTAAAGGACTTTCTTTTGGAGTAAAGGAATGAGAGAGGGAATAAAAAGCAGCTACTTCATGCTTACAAATCGGACCTCCTCGGTACGGACATGCACAATTTGCCTTTAAGATGGTACCGTCGTCTGCTAGTTGAACGCTGACCGTATAGTCATCATGCCCTACCACCAACACTTCCACCCATCCATTTGATAACACTTTTGTTCCTAGCACATGACCATCTTTAAAATAAAGAAGCCCTCGATTTAAAATGGTTTCATCAATCTCATTCATAAAATTATATAAATTCATGATCCCACCTCGCCATAGCTTAGATACACTTATTATGTGGTATTTTGTCGGAACTTCATACATAAAAAAAGAAGTGAGAGTTCTCACTTCTTAACTTAGACGTTCTGAAATTGTGACTAATACTTGTGATGGTGCTTGTGCCACTAAGTCATGAACGACACGTGCATCAAACGATAACATCATATTCTCGCTTAATTCAAAAACATTTTCATCTGCCAGTGGAACATTCTCTGTCTCAAAGGTCATCTTCACGGCACCTTTTAACACGAGCACTGTCGCATATCCGTCATGATGATGTTTGGCTAATCCATCTCCAACTTCAAAATTAAAATAGACGCATTTATACTTTTCATTAGAAGTCACGATTTCTTTACGATCATTTAAAAAATTTAAATTCACCACTTGGGTTTGATTTTGCATAACAACACTCCTTTCAAAAGTAGTGTGGAGCAGAATCAAGAAACTATACTTGATTTCATCAAGCAAAAAAACTTCTGAGAGATGATCTAAATCATCACTTCAAACACTTGCACGTTCTATTTGACTTTTATTTTTCATATCGTAAAACATAAACCATTTTAAATGTGGGGGGAACACTAATGAACTATCAACTTTTAATCAATATTACTTTTCGCACTTTACTAGCCATGTTTATTGGTGGTCTCATCGGATGGGAACGAGAAAGTACACATCGCCCCGCCGGATTACGAACCCATATGCTCGTTGCGGTTGGTTCCTGTGTCATCATGCAACTTGGATCATTTAATGCCACTCATATTGGAGCCGAATTTAACGTTGATCCCTCTCGTTTAGGTGCTCAAGTCATTTCTGGCATCGGTTTTTTAGGAGCGGGAACCATTATGAAAGAAGGAACTACCATTAAAGGATTAACAACAGCCGCTAGTCTTTGGGTAGTTGCCTGTTTAGGACTCGCCGTTGGATCAGGAGCCTATGCTATCTCCGTTATTGGATTTGTATCTGTCATCTTAACGCTCACCATTTTTGAACATGCTTCCACGTTCATCCCATTCGGAAAATATCGTCGCTTTTCGATTAATCTTCAATGCCATCACTTAAATGAAACCTTACAGCATTTAAATGCTACGGCAAAAAAGTATCATGCGCATATTCTTGATTTAGAACTTCTTGGTTTACATGACGATATCACTGAAATATCCTTCAATTTCTCAACAAAAAAACTTCATAAAACACTTGATGCTACAACACTATTTAATGATATCAACCAAAATGAACAAATTGTATCTGTTAAAATGACCGAATATTAAACAAAAGATGACGCCAAGGCGTCATCTTTTTAGCATATTACGGGACTGAATTGTTAAATAAAGAGTTTTTTAGCCGTTTTTCCAACGGTTAATGTTCCAACGGTGTCAACCGTTCCACCAATGACACCACCAACAATAGGAACCATTTTACCTAAATTAATAACACCTTTTTGACCAAATTTCGTTACTAGGCGAAAGCCCACTTTTTTATTAATCTGATAAATGACTTTCATAGGCATTTTTTTTTATTAAATTCATCCCAACTTTTGAGCCAATCGTAATCCCAGCTTGTTTTAAAATATCTGTAGCAGCTTGACCCGTTAAAGCCACAAAAACTAATGTTTTAACCTGATCATCTTTTAGATTATAACCTCTCATATAGGCAATGGCTGCGATCATCCGAATTTGAACAAAAATAACAGAACTGATATTAGCTGGAATCGCAACAGGTAATGTTAATAGTCCCCCTAATCCAGTAATAAATCCGCTAGTTGCACATTTTGCACACTGCCAATTTATGAAGGTATCAATGGCTTCATCAACGGTGTCATACTTTTCAAGATAACGTTTAGCTAACTCTTCTGCCGACTCCATACCTGGAAGTCCTTGAATTGCTTTTTCATACCCCCACTCTAAGACTTGCATCATTTTAGACTCAGTTAATTGACTACTGCTTTCCATACTGCTTCACCTCGAGAATTTTTTACTATCAGTGTCTTTGAGTAATATTATCTTATGACAAATCAAGTAACCTCGCGTGTGTGATGACATAAAATTGGAATCTTAAACATTTTAAAAGCGTTAGACTCATAATCTAACGCTTTTAAAATTCTGCATCAATAATTCGTCTTAAATCTTCAGAGAAGGTTAGCTCACGCTTATAATTTCCTTTCACACTTGTTTCATCTAACCTTAACCCCGTTCTTAAACGAAGAGAATCATAAAATAAACTTAAATTATAAATTTCTTTGACTAGTCCTTTTGATGGACAATACTCATGATTGATAAAGTTTTCAAGTTCTTCTACATATTTATAAGGAAGATGTTCGATCGTTTCAACTTTAAATCGATCTAGTATTTGATAACGCATGTCTTCTTTAATTCGTTCTTTTAAACGCGTCTTTAACGTCTGATATGGCGCAAACTGAACAGCCTCTTTTGGATACTTACAACTCAGCTCAAAAAGCTGACAATACTCATTTTTCTTAAACGCTTCCCTAATTCTATCCTCCACAAAACTTCCACTCAAAAATTTACAATCCTCTACCTTTTTCATCGTTTCACCCCACCAATCAGCATCTACTTTAAAATACGTCAGGAAACGGCAAACGTGCATGGTTTAATTAAAAAGTTTTTAAATTTCTAATCTCTTAAAAATACAATAAATAAAAGAAGTCCATTATTTATTATATAAACGGTTAGTCATTACCCCGTCATATTAATGACTTTCTTCACATCTTAAGCTACATTTTATATAGAAAAGGGCTCAAAAATAACCAGCTAAGAAAAAGTTTTAATATAGTCGCTAGGACCTAGTAGCACCCTATTAAAACTATTTCAATTATAAAATCAAGAAGTGCATATCCGTGATGGGTATTAAGATAGAGACTGCGGTCTGTGCTTCATTTATTTTTTAGTAGTATTTTATCTAATCCTACATTTTTATTAAATAACTATAATTTGTATTGACCATTCATCATATAAAAAAGCGTTGCTTATTTAGCAACACCCAATATTATAAAATCATTGAAACCAACTACTTATTTAATTCATTTCGGAGTCGTTTAATTTCTTCTATAGATAAACCTGTTATTTTTACAATCAGTTCATCATCTAAACCATTTTCAATGGAATTTTTAGCGATTTCAATAGACTTATTAAATTCCCCTTGTTCTATGCCTAGCTCCACGCCTTCTTGTCTTCCTCGGGCTTCGGCGTGATTAATAGCGCTGTTATAATCTAAAAATTGTTTTTCTCTGGCTTCAGCTACTGCTAAAACTTCTTCATCACTTAATAAATGCTTAATTTCTTCATATACTTTAAAAATCTCTTGGTCCATGGCAACGATCTCCTCCAACTCTTCCTCATTGGCTGATTGGGTCAAAAATGTTAACCAACGTTCTAACTCATGAGTTTTAAAGTTTTTCTCATGTCTCTTGCGAAACGCTGGTAACTGGATGAAATGAACTTCGAGCTCATTCATCTTAAGATTTGAATCTACATCAGCCGTTGGAGTAAAAAATAAATGAACCCATTTTTCATGATAATAATTAAAATTCAAAATATTAATCGTAATCACTTTAGGGAGCACCTCATAGTTTTGCCCCTTCTTAATATTTGAAGAATATAATTTACTCCAATAAAATAATGTTCGTTTATCTATATTATACTCATTACAAAGTTGGACCTCAATATTTATTACTTCACCTTTATCGGTTTTAGCATGGACATCAATAATTCCTAGCTTTTCTTCAAAATGATTTTTCTCTAACTCTAATTTCTCAATAATTGTTACTTCTTCAATTAGAGGAAGATTTTTATCCTTCATGACTGCATTTAAAAATGCCTTTAATAACTCTTCATTTCCAACTGTTCCGAATAGCTTTTTAAAAATAAAATCATTAAATGGACTCACTTTCCACTTCACATTAATCACCTCGTATCATATTTTCAATATGATTTACGCGGCCTTATTTAAGTTTCCTTTTTTACTGCATCGTTCTCACTTTGACAAGAATTAAATCTATATCAGAAATATCATCTACTGCTCCAAGTATGCTATCTTTCACATGCCTAATATCATGTAGTAATTAATTCTTAATGTTACTTTCTGTCTCTGGTCTATAAAAAAAGCCTGAATACTCATAATAAAAAATCCTCCTTACATTCTAGTTTTACTAGATTATAGGAGGACTTTTTATTATTAAGTATGACTATTTTATCTTCACCAAAATTCCAAAATTATCTCATACTCATACACTGTAATTCAGCTTGTTCGAGGACGTGGTTGATGGCTTGTTCGCTTTTGTTTGGTGGATAGTCGTATTTTCTTAGGAGACGTTTGATTTTGGTACGCATTTTTGCCTGTGCGCGTTCACTTTTGTACCATTCGTCTCCTGTTTCTTTGATGGTATCATTAATGACTTTAGCTAAATCTTTTGCAATCGTTAATAATATTTCACGATCCATTGTTTCTAAAATTTCTAAATCTTCTGTTAAGACATCAAAGAAGGCCTTTTCTTCATAAGTTAAATCCAGTTGGGTTCCTTCTTCAATAGAAATTAAAATGGCATCTTTTAATTTAATTAACTCTTCTAATACGACATACACATCTTCTTCATCATGACGATTATTGTATTGCTCTAGGATGCGTTGTAGCTTTTCTGAAAATTCTTTACTTTTGACTAAGTTAACTTTCTTTAAGCTATCCACTTTTTCTTTCATGACACGCATCAAAATATTAGCGGCAATATTTTTTTGTGGCATGGCTTGAAGTTTTTGAAGGTTTTCTTCTGTTAATAAGTCAAAATTATCTGAGCTTCCCGCTTCAGAAAGAACTAAGACTTCATCACCTAAGATCGCTTCTTCTAGCATTTTTGAAATACGATGATTCACTTCTTTTAAATCCGGTGTTCCTGTTTTATTTGTTTTCATGATAAACGAGCGCACCGCAATAAAGTATGAAATTTCTTGTTTCATTTCTTTTTCTAGCAAGCTTGTACAGATTTTAAACACATCTTTTAAACGTTTCGTCGTGTCCATAAACTGTGCTTTTCGTTTTTCATTGAGTTGCACATATTCGGCTCCATCACGAATGAGTTCATAACGACGGCGATCACTTTCTGTGAAGAAATCACTATAATCGAAGTAGTGGAACATATTACGTAACACTTCGATATAATCAAGCGCTAAGCGTTTCGCTTCTTCATTTTCTTGAATTTTATCTTGGTCACGATTCGTATACGTTTTAAGAGCATCAAATAATTCTTTTTTCAACCCGATGTAATCGACGACTAATCCACCTGTTTTTCCTTCATACACACGATTGACACGTGCAATCGCCTGCATTAAGTTGTGAGCTTTCATCGGTTTATCGATATACATCGTATCTAGTGAGGGCACATCAAATCCGGTCAACCACATATCCACGACAATCACAATTTTAAAATCTGAGTTCACATCACGAAACTCAGCTTCGTATTGTTTTTGCGTATTTTTGTTTCCGATGAGTTTCGCCATTTCTTCTTCATCTTGATTATTTGATGTCATTACCATACGTACTTTATTTTTCCACTCGGGACGTTGAGCCATGATTTCTTGATACATCGCCCACGCCGCTTTTCGTGAATAAGCAACAATCATTGCTTTTCCAGCGACTAAGTCTTGGCGCTGTTCATAGTGTTCAATTAAATCACTCACCACTTCACGAATGCGTTGCGGATGGGTAATAATTTGTTCCATGCGACTCATTTGTTTTTGACTTTGTTCAACAACATAATCTTCGACTCCTTCATTGACCTGCATACTCCAGTATTCATCATCAATTTCTTGAAGTTTTCGTTCATCGAGTTGAACTTTGGCTAAGCGTGATTCGTAATAAATTTTAACGGTTGCCCCGTCATCCACCGCTTGTGTCATATCATACACATCGATTAAATCACCAAAGACACCGTACGTTGATTTATCCGTTGTTTCAATAGGCGTTCCGGTGAAGGCAATATAAGTCGCATTGGGCAAGGCTTCACGTAAATACTTAGCGTATCCGTATTTGGTTTCCCCTTTGTCTAAGTCAAACTTTCCATCGAGTCCATATTGAGTTCGATGCGCTTCATCAACCATCACGACGATATTACGTCGTTCGGATAATAATCCAGTTTCTTCGACAAATTTTTGAATCGTTGAAAAAACAATTCCACCGGTTTGACGATTTCCTAAAAAGTCTTTCACTTCTTGACGGGAATCCATTCGGACCGGTGTTTGACGTAAGAAATCACTCGCCGATTTAAAGGTTTCAAATAACTGACCATCTAAATCATTACGATCGGTAATCACTAATAGCGTCGGGTTATTCAAACTCTGACTTTTCACCAGGTTTCCTGCTAAGAAGGTCATGGAAAAGCTTTTTCCACTTCCTTGTGTATGCCATACCACGCCTGCCCGTCCATCACCATGAACGGCTTTTTCACAACTCGCGATTGCTTTTTTCATTCCATAATATTGATGGTATTGCGCCATAATCTTAGCTTTTGGTGTGAATAAGATGAAGTTTTTCATGACATCAAGGAGTCTTGGTTGATGAAATAAACCAAACATTAAACTTTCAAGCCAGCGATTTTGATACATGGCACTATCATCTTCAGGATTAACTTTCTTCCAACTCATGAAGCGATCAAATGAAGCGGTAATCGTCCCCGCTTTCGTTTCCACGCCATCACTAATGACTAAAAAGGCGTTATAGTAAAATAATGAAGGGATATGAACATTTTTATAATTCATCAGTTGTTTATACGCATCTTCTATCGTGACTTCTTCGCGCGACGTACTTTTAAGCTCCATGACAATCAGTGGAATTCCATTAATATACACGAACACATCTGGAATCTTTTTGCCCCCATCTTCTGTAATTTCAAGCTGATTAACGACTAAAAAATCATTATTAGAAGGATTGTCATAATCTATTAAATTCACACGATAATATTCCGTTTTTCCATCAATAAAATCACTAATTTCAATGCCTTCCGTTAAATACTGATGGAAGGTTTTATTATTGGTGAACACATCATTAGTGTCAAAGTTTTTCATCACACGAATCGCTTCTGAAAGACTTGAAATAGGTACATTCGGATTTAAACGAATTAACGCTTGTTTTAAACGATCGAGTAATAACACTTCTTTATCTTCTTTGACTAGTTCACTCCCATGAGCATACTCATACCCCAACTCTTTTAAATAGTCGATGACGACATTTTCAAAACTCGTCTCCGTAAACAACGTTTCTCCCTCCTAACTCTCCACATCACTCACACGAATCTCACCAGACATCAGTTTGGGTAATAAAGTATCTCTAATTAGTGCAAGTTGTTGATTTTCTTTAGAAATATAATCTATTTTCCTTAGAATTTTACTGTAAATATTAATAAAATGATTATTAATTTTCTCATTAGGAACTACAAATTTATAATTTAAAACATAATTTACTTTCATATTTGGTCTAGTTGATGTTTCACCTGTAATCTTATTTATATGATTTGTAAAATCTACTGAATTTAATGTTGCATTTACATACATGGCAATCTCATCAAATACTCTTAATCTAATAATTCCATTATTAAATACAGCATTTATATCCTCTAGTACAAATTTGATTAAACCGATTGAAGCTGTTCTAGTAATCAATATATCATTTTCTTTTAACTGAAACTTTTTATAATCTTCTTCCGTTATCTGACAAAATCCCCAAGCATCATAATTTCTTTTATTAGTGAAATCACCAACCCTCACACATTTTATCCCGGTATCATGTTCAACGATTGGAGCACGTCGTATAGCATCTGCTCCAGTATTTGCTGAAACACTTACATCTTGTATTTTCTTTACTTTCCATCCTTTTGGAATCATTCCTAATTCACTTTCGACCATTTCGCCACCGCTTGATTTGTAGGGTTGACCTTCTTCATTTGGAAATTCAAAATCAATAAACCATCGCCTAAATAGCGCCTGCGCCATCTCCTCAAGCGTCTCATTCATCTGATTATTCAACTCAATTTTATCATCTAAAGAAGAAAGAATATCAACAATTGCCTTTTGTTCATTATAAGGAATATCCATTACCTTATAATCTAACATATGGTTAATTTTCATATTTGGTTGAGTCGATGTTCCAGCAGATATTCCATATATATATTGCTTAAAATTATTAGATATCAGATTATAGTATATATATTTAGGGCAAATATTTTGGTTTACCTTTAATCGAATTAATCCATTATTATATAAGGAATTCAGATCTTTATCAATATACTTAACTACACCAATTGTATTTCCAGTTCTCGCCACTAAGATATCATCTTTTTTTAATAAAAACTTATTAATTACTGTATCTTCTGCTCTGGTAAATCCCCATTCGTTAAATGGACGATTATTAGATATATCTCCAATCCTTATACATCTCAACCCGGTATCTTCTTCCACAATAGGTGCTCTCTTTATCGCATCTGCCCCGGTATTTGCACTATTAACTAACTCTTTTAAACTTATATAATTAAAACACATATCCAATTCCTCCAAGTTGTTTTCTGATCTCCTCTTCCAACTCTTTAGATTTTTGGAATTGCTCTGCTAATTGTTGTGTTAAACGTTCCATTTTTTCTTCAAATGGTTCCCCGTCATCGTCTGCCTCTTCAATCCCAACGTAGCGACCTGGTGTTAAAATGTAGTCATGTTCTCTAATTTCATCAAGATCTGCTACTTTACAGAATCCTTGAATATCTTCATAGTTTTCATCATTTTTATAGTTAATATAAGTATCTGCAATTTTTCTAATTTCTTCGTCTGTTAATTCGCGTAAACGTCGTGTCACCATCGTACCAAGTTTACGACCATCGATAAACAACGTTTTCCCTTTATGAGATTTATTTCTATTCATGATCCAAATACAAACTGGAATTCCCGTCGAATAGAATAATTTATCTGGTAAAGCCACAATACAGTCCACTAAATCAGCCGTAATCATATTTTGACGGATAACCCCTTCATTTGACGTATTACTTGAAAGGGATCCATTCGCAAGAACCGTTGCTGCAATTCCGTTTTGATTTAACTTATCAACCATGTGTGATAACCAAGCATAGTTGGCATTTCCAGCAGGTGGAACACCCCATTTCCAACGCGCATCGTTCTCAAGTAAAGCGCCTCCCCAATCACTATCATTAAATGGAGGGTTGGCCAAGACATAATCGGCTTTTAATGTTGGATGTAAATCTTCACCAAACGTATCGGCATTTTTAGAACCTAAGTTATTTTCGATTCCACGAATCGCTAAGTTCATTTTTGCTAACTTCCAAGTCGTTGGATTCCACTCTTGTCCATAAACCGAAATATCAAACGTATTTCCACTATGCTCTTTGACGAATTTATATGATTGAACAAACATTCCCCCACTACCACAAGCTGGGTCGATGTTCCTACTGATTTTGATACAATAGAAAAAGCCCTCTCCGGAGCAAAAGCCACTGAAAAAGGCTTGAAATAAGGGCTTCCGAGGTCATGTGCTGACTTTGGAAGCCCTTGTTTTATATGTTCAGTTATCCTGCTACCACTCGGCAATGTGGTGAGGTGTCAGCCTTGCGGTGTAGAGATTTTGGAATAATTAAAAGGTGAGGAAAAATTAAAAGGTTGTCATTACCCTCGTTTTTGGCTTACGAAAATAGCGTTAATTATTCCGCAGTTTCTCTTGCCTTTTTCAAGCCTTGAGCCGTAGCTTCCATCACGATAAGCTCCTTTTCTTCCATATCATTCAACAGTACATCAACTTGTTTGCGGCGATTGTTGTCGCCATCTTCATTGCATGGAAAAAAGAACTGGTCTACAGAGATGTCAAGCAAGGTAGTAATGAGATAAAATTTGTTAAGCCTTGGGTGCTGCCCCCTGTTCTCTATATACATAATAGAGCGTGGCGTAAGGTCTACCAGTTGGGCAAGATATTCCTGTGTCCACCCTTTTGCTTCCCGAGCTTTTTTTATCGCTATACCTAACGGCTTAAAATCAAGTTTTCTTTCATCTTGGTACATTTTAATATCATCCTATATCATTGTACATTTCGGGTGATGATATTTGAACGAAGTATGATTTTATGTTTAGTAGTGTATAATTTCGTATTAGTGGAGAGAAACTTGCTATTATTCGTCATTCCGTATATAATAATTATATACTCTTTGCGAAAGGAAGTTGATATTATGAATTACATTTCTGTGAAAGCCGCTTCTGAAAAATGGGGCATATCGGAAAGACGGATACAAAAATTATGTGAGGAAAATCGCATTGACGGAACTGAAAAATTTGGTCGTGCATGGATGATACCAAAAGATGCAGAAAAACCCGTTGATGGACGTATGAAAACAAGGAACAAACAGGAGGAGAATCATGGAATTTAATGAAAAGCTACAACAGCTTAGGACTGGAAAGAACTTAACGCAGGAACAACTTGCGGAGCAATTATATGTATCAAGAACAGCCATTTCAAAATGGGAAAGCGGCAAGGGTTACCCTAACATTGAGTCGCTCAAGTGTATTTCTAAATTCTTTTCTGTGACCATAGATGAACTGCTATCGGGCGAAGAACTGATTACACTTGCCGAAACTGAAAATCGTTCCAACTTGAAAAAAATTTACAGTTTCATTTATGGAATATTAGATATGATGGCGGTTACTTTTATACTTTTGCCGTTGTATGGTAACCTTGTTGACGGATATATTTATTCTGTCAATCTACTTTCATTTACAGACACTACCCCAATATATCTTGCAATCTATTGGATTGTTTTTATTGTTTTGATTGCACTTGGGATAGCGAAACTGATGTGTGTTTGTTTTGAAAAGGAATCATGGAGCAACATAATCACAAAATGCTCTCTCGTGCTGAGTACGCTTGTTATCTGCTTCTTCGCTGCGGCAAGACAACCCTATGTAACCGCCCTTATGTTTCTGCTATTTGTTGCTAAAATATTTGTCTGGATAAAGCAAACCCAAACAAAGTAAAATGCCATAAACCCTTTAAAATAGGCTCTGACACGATAAGTGTCGGAGCTTTTTTCGTGCTGACATCTATTGTGTCGGCATTGTGACGGTAGATTTCTTGGCTTCTATGCAATACTCGTGGATAATAAGATTGTGGTCAGCGAAAACAAGAACAGCAACCCACGGAAAGGAGAATCAAATATGGATTATATCATTGAAACAGAAAATCTTACGAAGCGATACGGAACAGCCACCGTTGTCGATAAGGTAAATCTTCATGTGCCAAAGGGCAAAATTTATGGTTTGCTCGGCAGAAACGGAGCAGGCAAAACCACAGTAATGAAAATGATGTTGCAGCTTGCTTTCCCAACGGAGGGAACGGTACGCTTGTTTGGCACAAACTATAAGGAAAATATCCATACCCTTTATAGCAAAGTAGGCTCTATTATCGAAACACCGGGATTTTACAGTAATTTAACAGGGTATGAGAATTTGCAAATTCTCGCTAAACTGCGAGGGGGAGTATCTAAAAGTGGAGTAGAAAAAGCTCTTGAAGTTGTGGGGCTGCATAAGGAGAAAAGAAAAGTCTTTTCCGATTATTCCCTCGGAATGAAGCAACGGCTTGGTATTGCCGCCGCCATTATGCACGAGCCGGAGCTTTTAATACTTGACGAACCGATTAACGGACTTGACCCCATTGGAATAGTTGAAATACGCTCATTTTTATCTGAACTTAGTCACAATCATGGCATTACCATTTTTATCTCAAGCCATGTTTTAAGCGAGATTGAACAGATAGCAGATATTATCGGCGTTATGCACGAGGGGCATTTAGTAGAGGAAGTGAATATATCCGAGCTTCACAAAAGGAATCGAAAATACATTCAATTTGATTTATCTGACAGTGAGATAGCCGGAAAGATTTTAGAAAACCACTACCACATGACGGATTTTACAGTGCAGGACGGTACGGTGAGAATTTATGACTTTAGCCAAAGTGTTGGAGAAATCAATCGAGAATTTGCACGAAATGGACTGCTCGTGACAAGGATAAATGATAGTGAGGAAAACTTAGAGGACTACTTTTCTAAACTGATTGGAGGTGGCGGTATTGCTTAATCTTATTTCTTGTGAATTATTAAAACTAAAGCGTTCAAAAATGGTGCTAATTAGTGTGGCAGGGGTATTATCTACCCCACTTTTGATGTTAATAGAAGCCTTGCAAACACATTTTGATAAGCCGGAGATTATCTTTACCTTGTCTGACATATACAGCGACAGTGTACTGTATATCATGCTGCTGGTAAACATTATGATATATGTGGCAATTGCAGCTTACTTGTTTAGCAGAGAGTACACAGAAAGCACCCTCAAAACCATATTGCCCATACCCATTTCAAGGACAAAACTATTAATTGGAAAATTTTGCACCCTGCTTCTTTGGATTGTTATGCTAACCCTTGTAACATGGGCAGGTATATTTATCGTTTGTGGGCTATATGACGCTGTCTTTACATTGGAGGGATATAGCTTACTAGTGGCAATAGTATGGCTCCCCAAGTTTTTGTTTGGCAGTATCCTGATGTTTTTAACAGTTTCTCCTTTTGTGTTTGTTGCTATGAAAACAAAAGGATTTGTCGCCCCGATGATTGGCTCTGCCGTGATTGTCATGGGAAGTGCCGCACTTTCAAATCAAGAATGGGGAGCGTTGTATCCGTGGACAGCCACCTATTTCTTGGTGCAGGGTAAACTTCAGAGTACCGGCTATCCTACACTGCTGTCTGTATCTATTATTATTCTTGTATCAGCAGTTGGTTTTCTTATGACCTTTCATCATTTTAAAAAGGAGGATTTGAAATAATGGTACTTGATTTTATAGAAATTTTAAAAGTTATTTTTCTTGGAATTGTTGAGGGTATTACTGAGTGGCTACCTATCAGCAGCACAGGACATATGATTCTTGTGGACGAATTTATCACACTTAATATGAGCGAAGCATTTAAAGAAATGTTTTTTGTTGTTATTCAACTTGGAGCTATACTCGCAGTGGTTGTAATGTTTTGGAACAAGATGTTTCCCTTTCAATTTAAGAACAAAGCACAGTCAATTGTTAAAAAGGATACTTTCTCGTTGTGGTTCAAGGTTGCGGTAGCTTGTGTACCGTCAGCTATTATGGGGATTCTATTTGATGATTATTTGGATGCTTACCTCCAAACCCCCATTGTGATTTCAATCATGTTAATCTTTTATGGTTTGTTATTCATTCTCATAGAAAATTGGAATAAAAAGCGTACTCCTACTACTATGGCACTTTCTGACATCAGCTATAAAACAGCAATCTTGATAGGGGCATTTCAAGTGTTATCACTTATACCCGGCACATCACGGTCGGGAGCAACGATTATAGGTGCTTTACTCATAGGAGTTTCACGAGTGGCAGCAGCAGAGTTTACTTTTTTCCTCGCAGTACCTACTATGCTTGGAGCAAGTGCTTTTAAGCTGTTAAAATTCGGGTTTGAATTTACAAGTGCAGAACTGCTCGCTCTTGTTCTCGGTATGGCTGTGGCATTTGCGGTATCTGTCTTAGTAATTAAATTCCTAATGAACTTTATCAAAAAACATGATTTTAAGGTGTTTGGTTGGTATCGAATTGTGCTTGGTATACTTGTTGTACTTATAAAATCTTAATAATGCGTTTTCTTTGTGCGCGAATAAAAATGCCAGCTGGTCCTTAAGATCAGCTGGCATTTTTGTTTCTGGGGATGGAAAACAACCCAGAGATTCTCGTTGTCGATCTCCTCCTGATTTTAGTTTGCATGGTGAATTTTGCAAATTGAATCTACAGGAGGTTAATAATGGGATTTAATTATGGATATGAGAAAAAGAAGTTTGATAGTAGATGGAAGCGTTTAGAAGTTGAGTATTGTGATGCAGGGATGAGCGAAGAACAGATTGCTGCCATGAAAGAATATGACTGGGCATGGTTTTGCAGTCAAAGGGTTTTTCAAAACCATACGCAACCAATACCTTGTGAACAATATGATGAAGTATGTGGTCAATCACAGCTGTTCCGAAAGTTTGCATCGTTATCTTATCAATGGGATGTTGATAAGATTGATCAAACGCGATATCGTCCAAGTTTTTCTTCTCGTTACATGCCTTTGAAAGTTTCCTGACAGTTGATTCTAACGAGAAAAGTGAAACACGTCTCCGTTGTATCGGGGTCCCTCTTTCGGTATAATAAGGCTACTGGGAGGTGAACAGGATGAAAGAAATGAATCTTGGCCGGATTCTGATTGAAAACCGCCATAAACGGGGAATTACTCAGGAAGAACTGGCGACCCATATTGGCGTTTCAAAAGGCGCGGTTTCTAAATGGGAGACAAACTCTTCCTTACCAGATATTTCGTTGTTGCCGCAGCTGGCTTCCTATTTTGATATCACCATTGATGAACTGATCGGATATGAGCCGCAGATGGAAAAAGAGGAGATTAAGAAACTCTATCTCCGCCTTTCCAAGGACTTTTCCGTGTTGCCTTTTGACGATGTTCTGGCTGAATGCCTGGAAACGGCAAAGAAGTATTACTCCTGCTATCCTCTGCTGTTTCAGTTGGGTACACTTTTAATCAATCACGCAGCGCAGGCTTCCAATTCGGAGCAGGTGACACAAATCATGGAAAAGGCCCTGGAATGGTGTCACCGCGTCAGGACCGAGGCGGACGAACCGAATCTCCAAAAAGAAGCGTTGTTAATGGAATCATTTTGCCTTCTTCAGCTCCAGCGTCCAGCGGAAGCCATCGATATTCTGGAGCCAGTTGAAATGCAGGCCGGTTCTCCGGAACCACTGCTGGCATCCGCATATCGAATGACCGGCAATGACCAGGAGGCAAAAAAGATCCTTCAGGCCGGAATATACAAAGAGATTATGGTCCTATTAGATTTGTTCCCTTCCTATCTAAACTTATGCCTGAATGATACGGAGCAGTTTGCAGAAGCCTGTGAACGGTTTTATCGCATAGCAGATATTTTTCAAATGAAAACGCTGCACCCCAGCATCCTTTTTGGAGTTTATATCACGATTGCGCAGGACTGGATGGCACTTGGAAATACCGAACAGGCGCTGGATGTTCTCATGCAGTATACAGAGCTTGCCGTCAGCGATATTTACCCATTGCATTTGCATGGGGACAAATTTTTTAATCTTCTGGATGAGTGGCTGGAAGGCGAGCTTGTTTTAGGATCGTTTCCGCCAAGAGATGAAACGCTGATCCGGCACAGTATCACACAGGCTCTCAGTGAAAACCCCGCCTTTCTGCCCTTGGCAAATAACCCACGGTTTCAGGCGATGGTTGACCGATTGAGGGCAAATGAGGAGGGAAAATAAATGGAGACTGTTACCATACAATCACTGTCTAAGACATATACCGGCGGGAAAGAAGCGTTAAAGCAGCTCTCCTTGTCGCTGAGTGCAGGGGAAGTATTCGGTTTTCTGGGTCCTAACGGCGCAGGGAAAACAACAACTGTAAAACTTCTTACCGGAGTCCTTACCCCTTCTGGAGGTTCTTGTGAGATCTTGGGAGTCAATCCCCATACCCAGCCGGAGAAAGCACATTTGCTTTCAGGAATTGTGACAGAACACGCACAGATGTATAACAACTTGACCGGTATCGAAAACCTGTTGTTCTATGCGACAGCCTTCGGATTAAAGCAAAAAGAAGGAGAGCAGCGGGGAGAATTGCTGCTGAGGGAATTAGATCTGATGGAGGCGAAGGATCGGAAACTGGCTACCTATTCTACCGGTATGAGACAGAGACTCTCTCTGGCACGGGCATTGCTGCATCGGCCCAAAGTTCTTTTTCTTGACGAGCCGACTTCCGGCCTTGATCCGGAAAGTGCGCAGAATGTCAACCAGATGATTCAAAATCTGGCCCGCAAAGAGGGAGTCACCATTTTCCTCTGTACCCATCAGCTCAGGTATGCACAGGAGATTTGCACCCGTTACGGGTTGATCGAACAGGGATCACTTCTGGCTTCGGGCACCATGGAAGAATTACGCGCTCAGGTTTTTACGACGAAAACGCTTTGTGTCTGCGCGTCGGCTGTTCCGGACGGTTTGAACTTTATTAAGCGCGGAGCCAATGAATTTGAAGTCAATATACGGGATAAAAAAGAAATTCCGGGTTTGGTGCGAAAGATCGTGGAGGCTGGTGAAGATATCTATTCTGTCAATCTCATGGAACCCAGTCTGGAAGATATCTATTTTGCGCTGACTACCGGCAGAAAGGAGGACCGAGGGATATGAAAACTACAATGTATGCGATCATCAAAAAGGATTTTCGTGGTCTCGCGGCCAACCGCAGATTATTTATCGCTCTTTTAATCGTCCCTCTGATTCTGACCATTGTGCTACCCTCAATTTTTTTGATTACCATCCATTTCATACCGGATGATCCGGATATTATGAGGCTGCTGGACCTGCTCCCCGAAACATCCCGCATGGACAGTTTGGAGCTTACGCTCTCCAGCATGATTCTGAATTATATCCTGCCGGTATTCTTTTTGGTCATTCCCATTATGACCGCTTCCATTATGGCGGCCAGTGCCTTTGTGGGAGAAAAAGAACGTCATACCCTTGAAACATTGCTCTACTGCCCGCTTACTCTCAAGCAGATTTTTCGGGCAAAGGTATGGGCTTCTTTCCTTTTGAGTATGCTTGTCTCGCTGATCACATTCGTGGCTATGTTCCTGGTCATCGAAACAGAACTGTTTTTCCTTATGGGCAGATTATTACTTCCCAGTATCAGCTGGCTGGTGGTGTTGTTGCTGGTGTCTCCTGCGATCTCCCTGATTGCCGTTACCCTTATCGTTCGGGGCTCTGCCAAGGCGCAAAGTGTGGAGGAATCTCAGCAGGTTGCCGTTTTCCTGCTCCTTCCGCTGCTTCTGCTGATCGTGGGACAGTTTACCGGTGTTCTTCTTATGAATGTCTGGATTCTGCTGGGCCTTGGCGTGGTTTGTGCGGTACTCGCCTGGATTTTGCTGCAAAAATCTATGGGGCGGTTCACTTATGAAAAACTTCTACAATAAAGAAAGGCTCGATAAGGCTCGATACAGCGATGTATCGAGCCTTCCTTTTATTCAACTTGTATCACCTATTATACTTACGCAACCAAACATAACATTTTTTGCTTGCCATAGTTGGTAGAACTTTTGAAAAGTCAAGCGTATAATGAGAGTAGGAGGTGTGAAAAGTATGAAAATGCAGAAAAGTAATATCGCCTATAATTTGACTACACTGCGTCAACTTAATAAATTTTCCCAAGAAGAAGTAGCCGAGCGAATTGGTGTTTCCCGGCAGGCTGTTGCAAAATGGGAAGCAGGCCAATCAGTACCCGATATCCTGAATTGTGACGCGCTGGCAAAACTATATGATGTGGAACTCGACGACCTGATCCATTACGACCAAGGGCAGACTGGCGAAAGCATACCGCCTAAGGGTAAGCACATATTCGGAACTGTTCGTGTGGGGGAACGCGGTCAGATTGTACTTCCCAAGCAGGCCAGAGACGTATTCAAAATTAAGCCCGGAGATATGTTAGTTGTTTTAGGGGATGAAGAACCGGAACATCCGGGAATTGCACTGATGAAAGAAGATTTTTTTCTGGGTATTGCTCAATTATTCAAAACTGCTTTGAATATGGCAGATACACAAGACGGAAAGGAGAAAAAATAATGGAAGCTGTATTGAGCGTCCAGAGTATCAATAAGCACTACCCCGGATTTGCTCTGGAAAATGTCAGCTTTTCTCTTGCGCCTAACCGTATTATGGGGCTGATTGGTAAAAACGGAGCGGGGAAAAGTACAACCTTAAAGGCTATTCTCAACATGGTGTCGCCAGAAAGTGGGAATGTCACCATGTTCCAAAAGAATTTCTATCAGTATGAAAAAGAGTGCAAGCAACGCATAGGCGTTGTGTTTGGTGGGATTGACTTTTATCCGTTGAAGAAGCTCTCTACTATTACGGCTGTTACTCAAAAATTTTACACGGACTGGGATGAGGAGCAGTATCAAAAATATATCAAGCGTTTTGCTTTGAATGAAAGTAAAAAATTCAAAGAACTTTCAAACGGAATGAAAGTAAAATACCTGCTTGCACTGGCATTGTCCCATCATGCCGAGTTACTGATTTTGGATGAACCGACTTCTGGTCTGGACCCGGTATCCCGTGAGGAATTGCTTCATATTTTTCGGCAAATTGTGAAAAACGAAAAATGTTCTATTCTGTTTTCTACACATATTACTTCTGATTTGGATAGATGTACAGATGATATTACCTATATTCAGAATGGGCGGGTATTGCAAAGCGCAGATAAAGATACATTTTTGCGTTCCTTTGAGCATTTGAAAACCCCAGATGATTCGGGGCCGCTCACTTTGGAAGAAATTATGCTGCGTACAGAAAGGAGTGAATGGGACGATGACATTACTGTATAAGGAAATGAGGCTTGTAGCCCATCCAACCTCAATTGTTTTTGCCTTTTTAGGCTGTCTTGTTCTGGTGCCATCCTATCCTTACAGTGTAATTTTTATGTTTGGCTGTTTAGCACCTTACATCACTTTTTTGAATGCGCGAGAAACAAATGATGTCTGGTACACAGCCGTTTTACCAGTAACAAAACGGGAAAGTGTTCTGGGGAAATGCCTGCTTGTCGTTTTCTTTCAGCTATTTCAACTGCTTTTCTCTATCCCGTTTGCACTTTTGCGAAATACCATGAATATAGCAAATAACCCCGTAGGTTTAGACGCAACCGTTGCATGGTATGGTTTTGGATTTATCTTATATGCGGTGTTCGACTTGGTATTTCTCACGGCATTTTATAAAAGCGGCTACAAAGTCGGAAAATCATTTATCCTTGCAGCAATTCCTATGGTTTTTCTCATGGTAGCGATAGAAGCCACTTCCTACATCCCCGCGCTTGTTTGGATGGATAGCTACCAGCCAGAGCATTTGCTGATACAGTTGCCGATTTTAATAGTCGGGATTGTCTGCTATGGCGTATTTGTTCCATTAGCGTATCGAATTTCCGCAAAACGTTTTGAAAAAGTTGATTTGTAAAATCGAAATATTAGCAAAGCCAGCCGAGCCAGTCAACGGTCAAGATGAACGGCGCATATGCACCCGCCGTTGACAGCCCCGCCCGCCTTTGATGGCAGGCGATCAAAGGACGACAGCAATGAGTGCTGCTACAACATATAAAATTTATGAAAAGTGCAATAAGATTCTGCAAAATCAAAATATGCAATTTAAATCGTTAAGCGGCGGCTTTGCAGAACACCTCAAAGTCGCCGCTTCTATATATCATATTCTTTTATACCTGTATCTCCGTTCCATCCTTGAATGTCACTCGGATATCCTTCTCACTGTAAACCGTCACGAAATCCACCAGGCTTGACCACAGCCGCTCATCAAACTGTGTAACCGGCTCCTGTGTCTCCACCGTGTGCAGAAACTGCTCCAGCAGCTTCTTTCGGTCGGCTTTGTCGGCAATCGCCTGAGTCACTTCATCGAACCGCGTCTTGACCGTTTCATAACGGCTGACCAGCCCATTGTATCGCTCGGTATATTCATCCTGGTCGAGAGCCGTCCGGGCGTTCTCTGCCACGCACCGTTCCACCAGCCCCACCACAACCTCCAGTTCTTCCTTCAGTTCTGCCTGACGCTTTTCCAGTTCTGTGCTGTCGCACAGCATGACAATGACCATCCGCGTATTGGCGGTCAGCTCATCTCTCTCTGACAGCAGGATATTGGTCGCCCGGACAAAAGCACCCTTGACCTGTTTCTCTGTGACGTGGGGCGTGCCGCAGGTCTTGCCGCCCTTATACTTATGGTTGCACTGATAGATAACTCGGCGGTATTTATCTGTGGAGTGCCATACCTTCGAGCCGTACCAACATCCGCATTCGCCGCATTTGATCTTGGAGGAAAACATACTCACGCCGCTGTAGCGGTGCTTATCCTTCATCCGCCGCGCCATCTCCGCCTGGACATAGTCGAAGGTGGCAGGATCGATGATGGCTTCGTGGTTGCCCTCCACATAGTACTGCGGGACCTCGCCCTCGTTCTTTTTTGTTTTCTTCTGGAGGAAGTCCACCGTGAACTCCTTCTGCAGGAGCGCATCGCCTTTGTACTTTTCATTAGTAAGGATGCTGCGGACGGTGCTTTGGCTCCAGACTGCCTTGCCGCCCGGAGTCGGCAGTTTCCGCTCCGTCAGCTCCTTTGCGATGGCGTGGCAGGTCAGGCCATCCAGAAATAACTTGTAAATCAGCTTGACGGTCTTTGCCTGTTCCTGATTGACCACAAAGCCGCCGTTGGGACCCCGGTCGTACCCCAGGAACCGCTTGTAAGCCACGCTTGCCTTGCCATCGGCGAACCGCTTCCGCTGACCCCAGGTGGTGTTCTCCGAAATGCTCCGGCTCTCCTCCTGGGCAAGGCTGGACATGATTGTGATGAGCAGTTCTCCCTTGGCATCCAGCGTCCAGATGTTTTCCTTCTCAAAGTAGATTTCCACACCCTTTTCCTTCAGCGTCCGCACGGTGGTCAGGCTGTCCACTGTATTTCTGGCAAATCGGCTGACACTTTTTGTTACTATGAGGTCGATCTTCCCGGCAAGGGCATCCGCCACCATCGCCTTGAAGCCCTCGCGCCGCTTGGTATTGGTCGCAGAAATCCCTTCGTCCGTGTAGATAGCAACAAACTCCCAATCGTCCCGCCCCTTGATGTAATTCGTGTAATAGTCCACCTGCGCTTCGTAGCTGGTGACCTGGTCTTCGTGGTCGGTGGAGACGCGGGCATAACCGGCGACACGGCGTTTCCGCTTGCTGCCAATAGGAACGGCAGTATATTTGGTGATGGTCGCCGGAATCGCCGTTACTTTTCTCTGCGCCATTTGTCTCCACGCTCCTTCCGTAATTGCTTCATGTGTTCGCTCATCTGCCGGCGCCGCTCTGGCGTATAGGCGCCCTTAATGGATTCCTTAAATTTTGCCCTCTGCTCCTCAGTCCAAGGCCGCCCCACGCGTTCCGGCGGCTGCCAGTTGCGGCTTACGGTTCTGCCATCCTTAAAACAGAAGCGGAGTTCTGAAGAGGAAAGCACCTCAACTCGGTCGATCTTCTCACGAAAAGCGGCGGCGTCAAACGCATCCAGCCCAAGTACCTCTGCGGCCATCTGTTCCAGCAAATCCTCCCGCAGGCTGGGGGAATCGCAACCGTTATGCTCTGCGCACCGCCAGTGGCTGACCTTGCTGCCATCTTTGCAGTTCCGTGTTGCCTTGCGGAAATTACAGCCGCAGGATACGCACTTTATCTTCCCCGTGAAGCAGGATGCACCGATGGGATTCGTGCCGTTCTTGCGCCGTTTCATGGACACTTCAGCACGCCGCTCCGGTGTCCAGCAGTCCCGATGCCCCGTGTTCAGGCAGTCCTTTGTTACCACATTGCCGTCCGCCATGTGAAACTCCAGCGTATAGCGTTCTGGCACATCGATATGGTCCACCTTTTCCAAAAAGATAGCTTCATCAAATTCATCAAGCCCCAGAACTTCCGTACAGACTTTAACCATGTTTTTGTGGTTGATGGTGCCGCCCACAGGACAGCCGGTTCCTTTCTTCTTTTTCTTCTTGCTGCCACAGTTCCAGAACTCCATATCGCCACGGTCTGTCCGCTTGTTGTGCATATAGCTCTGACCGCAGTATGGGCATTTGATTTTTCCTGTAAAGCAGGATGTGTTCAGACTCTTATTTGCCAGTGCGCCAAGTTCCCTGCGCCTTGCCATCTCCTCCTGCACAAAGTCAAAAGTGGCCTTGTCGATTATGGCAGGATGGGTGTCCTCCACATAGTACTGCGGAAGTTCCCCTCGGTTCTTTTTCCGCTGCTTGGAGATTGGGTCGGAGATAAACTCCTTTTGCAGGAGCAGGTTCCCCGTGTAGGTCACATTGGTCAGTACCACCTTGATGTTGGAATCTACCCAACGGCAGCCGTCCCTGGTTGTGATGCCCTCGGCAGCAAGCTCCCGCTCGGTTTCCAGCCTGGATTTCCCGTCCAGGAAGTTCCGGAAGATTCTCTTTACAACCTCCGCTTCCTCTGGCACGATGACCAGTTCATCGCCCTCCCATCGATAACCGTAGATGCGGAAGTGGCCGTTTGGGATGCCGTTTTGCATCCTTTTTCGGATGCCCCATTTCACATTGTCGGAAATGCTGCGGCTCTCCTCCTGGGCAAAGGACGCCAGGATGGTCAGCATCAGTTCGCCGTCCCCATCCATCGAGCGTATGCGTTCTTTCTCGAACTGCACCTCAACGCCTAAATCCTTCAAATGCCGCACCGTTTCCAGAAGATCCACCGTATTCCTGGCAAACCGTGAAATGCTCTTTGTCAGGATGATGTCTATCTTGCCTGCCTCGCAGTCGGCAAGCATCCGTTTGAACTCATCGCGCTTTACCGTGTTGGTACCGGAAATAAAATCATCTGCATAGACCCCGGCATACTCCCAGTCTGGGTTCTTCTGGATCAGCCCGCTGTAGTAGCTCACCTGTGCGGAAAGGGAGTGGAGCATCCGTTCCGACTGCATGGACACTCTGGCGTAAGCGGCTACCTTCTTCTTTTCCCGGATGGCGGGTACAGCCGCTTCGATTTTTCTTAAATTCGGCATGAAATCACGCTCCTTTCCGCTACTATACATCACTCTAAAAGGCTGTAAAGTCAACAGATTTCAGAGAATAATGTGCCGAAAAGAGGGCGGTATTTTGCCAGGAACATTGTATCAATCTGACGGTACTCTTCCTCGGTGATAAGCCCCTCCGCAAGCATCTTTCTGACCATGCTCATGGTCGCCTGGTAGAGCTTTTCCTGTCTCATCTGCTCCTTACTCATCCGCGCCACCTCCGAACCGGTGCCGGATGTAGCACGCATGGCTGCAGTACTTCCTCGCCGCCTGTCCATAGACAGAAAAAGTCTTACCGCAGCCGGCACAGGTGACCTCCCGAATCACCCTGCGGTCAACCTTATCCAGATGGGCGTTCCACCATTTGTTCCTGCACTTGTCAGAGCAGAACTTCTTTTCCTTCCGGCCGGCGTTCTGCGCCACAGGCGTTCCGCAGCAAAGGCACTGATGCTCGTCCGCTCCAGTGACCGGCTTATCCTCTTTCTGTGCGTTCCTGCGGCAGAAGGATTTTACTGTATTTTCTGAGATCCCGACTTTCCGGGCGATTGCTCCATAGCCCATGCCCTGCGCCCGGAGAGAGGACACGATCATTCTCTGTTCGTTCGTCACCGCTGTCCCTCCAATCTGTAACCTTCTATTTCTGAAAGGACAGAAACCGGGAATTTCAGCGGATAAAAAAAGACCCGTGCGCAGCCGACCATAGAGAGCCGATTGCACACGGGTTTTTTTGTTTCCTTATTCGGTTTTCACTGCATAGTCCAGAGAAATCCATCCCGCGCCGGACTTCAGCCGTCCCCAGCCAGCAGAGGACCCCTGGCCGGACTGAACCTCCACAATGGTAAACACGCCCTTGCCGGTAAACTTACCGGTCTTGGCATAGTCCGTCCCTGGCCCTTTGCGGATGTTCAAATCGGAGATACTGACCTTGACGGTAAACGGCACATCCGGTGCCGTCTGCGTTGATGTGTTCGGTGTGTAGATGTTTACACCGTTATTATCGAACACGCTATATCCCGGATTGGCATCAGCGCACTTCTTGGCATTAGAGAGGATTTTGTATGCGCCTTTCTGCGATTTGCTGTCAGACCATGCCTTACGGACACGGTAATAGCCCTCTGTCAGCTTTTCAGGATACTCAGTCTCGGTGCCCTCGGATGCCCCGCCGCCAAGCTGTGCTGTGACCTTTGCGGCAAGATCACCCATCCGGGCATACATCCAACTGCCCGGACAGGACTTGTTGGCAAACCAGCGATGAACAGTCAGCACCATCTCATCAGACTTCGGCTCATAACTGAGTGTCTTATCCTTATCACCCAGCCAGAGGAGCTTTTTCTTGCCGTTGCGCTTGCAGATATCCACGCAGAGCTTAATGAGCGTCTGGTAGACCACATCCTTAAAGGCATACGGCTCTGTGGTATCGGACGCGCACTCGATGGTGACCGCCCGCTGGTCGTTGGCGCTGGAGGAGGAACACCAGGAGCGGTTTTTCTCCTCCACATACATTCCCACACGACCGTCCACGCCGATGCCATAGTTGCAGCTTGCCTGTCTGGAAGTCGGCAAGAAGATATTGCCCAGCGTCTCCACCGAGCATTGCCCCACCACGCAGTGGGGCGTAATGCGGTCGATAGAAGTATAATAAATATATGATTTGTTCAACATTAGGCAAACCATTGATATTATTAGATTTACAATAAGATAATTCAAAAATTCCAAGTTGAACACTCATCAGTAAAATATTTTTTTCATTATTAATATTATAAATTTCATTTTTGTTCAACCTCAAACGTATCTTTAACAAAAAATTGGTTATGATATTAATATGATAAAATTTTATATTGTACAACATTTTCAAAGTGGAGCGATTCTATGATTGTAGTAAAAGAAAGAAAATACAGTAATGAAATATATTTCGAGACTGAAGTCTATGAAGACAATAATCTTATCTGCACCAATTCCATTAATTATAAATCGGTTATTCGAGAAACAAATGAAATAACCTATTTGCTTCTTTATACACCTCAGATGGAACCTGTTTCTGAAGTATTTGGTTTCTTAAATTCAAATAAAATCAATCAATCTATTAATTCAAGAATTAAGTCGTTACAAGCCTTAAAACTACTATACTGTTATCAAAGTATCATTTCGAAAGAATTGAAAGATTTTGACACCTCAGATATAAACGGATTAAAAATCTTCTTGAAAGGCCTCTCTCCTAAAGGTAGTTTTATTAAATTTGAATTAACTACTTCAAGAAATAATGAAACAGTTAATGGATATTTATCTGTTTATAGACAGTTTTTAGAGTATCTTGATTTCGAAAATAAAGCTTTATTTCAAAAAAGTAATCGTAAAACATTAGTCTCTCTTCCTGATTGGGAAGTCGACTATTCTGTCAATAAATTTCAGTCCAATGAAAGAATTCCAAGAAAGATGGTAGAAGTTCCAAGATATATCTCGGTCGAGGAGTTTCAAAAAATCATCGCTGAAATACGATCTAATTATGGAAAAAAAGAAGAAATTATTGTCCGTTTAATGTATCAATGTGGTTGTCGAATCGGTGAAGTTTTAGGCGCTACTGGGGATGACTTTGTTGTTGAAAAAATCAAAGATGAGTATGTTACTACTTTTTATATCCGCAATCGTTTTTCAGATAAAAAATTTCAATTAGCGAAAACATGTATGAAGATTGTTGATAAAAAACAGTATCATTTAAAAGATTACAAGTCACCTGGGTATGGTTATCAAAAAGTGATTATCCCTGAAGATCTTTATGATCTTATCAATGAATACATTGAAGAAGCACATTCAATGGCAAGAGAATTGAAATATGATAATTATTACAAAAACACAATTGCAGATCGAGTATCTTCATCTGATGATTATGAGGATGAGAACTATTATGTCTTTATCAACTCTCAAGGAAGACCCCTTTCGCAAACTCTATGGAACAATACTCTGAGAAAAATTTGTACCACTGTCGGGATTGAATTGGATAAAGATACTAAAGAGCATAACCTAAACCATAGATTTCGGCATGGATTCGCTATGTTTAATGTCCAATATCTCAATTGTAAAGCATTAGAATTAAAGGAAAGAATGCGCCATAGCAATCTTTTATCTGTAAGTCGATATTTCCGCCCTACTCTTTCTGATCAAATTCAAATTAAAACTGATTTCGCCCATAGCTTGTATGAAGTCATCCCAGAATTAAAACTAAAGGAGTGAGTTGAATGACAACCATGTATGAAAATTTAAACGCTGATGTATTTTTAGATTACAATACCTATGAAGTAGTTCAGTTATTCTGTCACTATCTATACAATACATCAGGATACTACTCATCTAAGGCATCTAAATTAGCAAGTTGGCAAGGGAATAAAGAAGCTATTTTAAATTATCTTACTTCATTAAAACTAAATACACTCTCATCGGAATTTATCATTAATCTTTATAGCAAGGGAGGCTTTAAAACTGGAGAATGCTTATTTTTAAATCGATTCTGGGTTTATCTCGTTGAGAATAATTACACGAATGATGAAAAAATTAAGCGACTGATTACCTTTAAACAACGCATTACAACAAAAGCTAACGAAAAAGATGTTCTCAGAATTTTAACTTACGGACCATTTGAGCAATATCTAAGTGAAAATCCACTTCACGAACCAAAAGCCGATAAATTATTTTTCTGTACATTACCTGATATACCCTTTGTTGATCCCACTATGAAGGAACTTTCTGAAGAATATATAGAGCACATTAAATTCAACTCCAGCTCTACTCAAGGAAGTAGATTAAATGAATGCTTTAATTTTTTTGTTATCGTCAAAAATATTTTAAATGAGCTAACACTTCAACATCTGACACTTCCTAAATTGTACTCTTCACTAAACTCCATCTCGTCAAGTATGAATAATGGTGTAACACTACAACTGTCAAGATTTCTGCTATTTTTAGAAGAAAAAGGATTAATTTTCAATGAAGATATCTCATCATTTTTAAAATTAAAAGCTTACCTGTTAGTAGGTGTTAAAAAGGAAACTTACCTTGAGTTGCTATCTTCCTCAAAAATAAATCAATACACTTTACTGCCAGTTTGCAAAAAGAATAAAACATACAATTATTTGGCGTTTATTAATATTGAATGTCAAGAAGTGTTCGATATTTGGTTAGATTATGCAAAGAAAAGCACATATAGAACTGTTGGTTTTTTAACAGTATGCCGAGAGTTTGATACATCTCTGCAAGGGATTAAACTAAATTCATTATCAGATTTATCTTTTGAAACTTATCAGACACAACTCAAATATTTTGAAAAGTATAATTGTGTTAATTATATTGCCCCAATCACAGCTTTTTATTTACACATTGCTCTGAATTACAATAATCGGCTTTTTGAGAGTTCAGGCATAGATACAAAATTATTACAAAGACAACGAATCTCCCAAGAACTATTGGAAGGTTATGAAATTATTTCATACAATCCTATTGAACCTGTACCTGAAGCAGATAAATGGCTATTATCTTACACAGGAATGGAAGATACCAACACGTCAATTATCACAACATCTTCTCAAACTATTGATTTTTCAACAATCAAATCTGAAACTTATCGTCAATGGTTTAAACATTATGTTTGGACAAATAATACCAGCCTGTATAATAAGTTTAAAAGTTTTTCTACTATCAGGTATTTCTTTAATTATATTACGGCATTAAAGTCAGGATTTGAATTATCCATCTATACTTCAAAAAATGATAATGAAGATATTACTGCAAATGAAATTTTCGCCTATAAAAACCACATCTTAAATATACATGAGAATAACAGAACAAGAAATTCCTACATTTATATCCCTCGTTCTATTTTAAATCATGTTAACGATAATAATCTTGCGACATTTGAAAGTGCGATTTTCTATCATTTAAGTTATAAGTTAAGCAGTAACTATGATAACGCACTCGCTATTCCAGATTCAGAGCTACAAAAACTTTCTAACTTAATGAAAGAAAATGCGCTGAAATCTCCAATTTATGCTGTTTATTATTCTATTTTCTATATTGCTTTAGAAACAGAATTTAGAAGTTCTCAAATTTTAACTTTAACTATTGATTGTGTACAAGAAACTGCGAAAAAAAATCAATATGTTATCATGTCAAAAACAAAAGTTAGTGCTGGAAGCATGATGGAACAACCGATTACCACATATGTGAAGAAACATATCGATGAGATTATAAAACTAACAAATACCTTTCGAGCTGACTGTTCAATCACTGAATTAAAAAACTATCTCTTCTTGGTTCCTGCATCTAAAAGTGGTACTTATAAGATTTTAGACAGAGATAGTTTCAATAAATATCTCAAACTATGTTGTAAGGAATTAAATATCCCAGAGTATACCCTCAGCAACCTTAGAGATACTCATATGACAAAAGCTGAAGAATTCATAATTAGAAATTCAATGTCTGAAGTTGAGCAAAGTATATTATCAGGACATAAATCATCAATTACTACTTCTAAGCATTATATTGATACGCCTTTAAGAGATTTATTAGAATCTGTACATGGTGTAATAATTGGAAATGTTGATATTAAAGGACAAATTATTAAAAACTTACCTTCTGAACTTGCCACTAATGAAAATAAAGTCTCAAATGGCTGTGGGTATTGTAACAGTTCAAGTTGTCATAACCTAACTTATTTAGATTGTCTGCTATGTAATGATTTTGTTACAACACTTGATCGAATCCCATATTTTCAAGAGCAAATAAAGATTATTGATAAAAAACTCGAAACTGTACATGTTCAACACGATAAAGAAGATTTGATTAATGTAAAAAGGCTCTTAGTGAGTTATCTGAGCAGATTATTACAACTACAGGAGGCTATTACTAATAATGAATAACGTAATTACACTTGCTGAATTAGATTTAGAATATGAGGTACCTGCTGATTATGCCATCAATACAAATGCTACAAAATCCTATCTCAACCAACTAAAAGAAATTAATCGACTTCCTTTCAACAAGGGCACATTTTACTACTCTGATAAGGTATGGAATTTTGCAGACTATACTTCTTTAAATGTTAGTAAACGGAAAATGAAATTTAATTTTGATAAGGTGTGTCAAACTTTTAAAGATGATATGAAGAATTATGTTTTAATAAAAATTCTTGAAAATGATTTAAAAGTTCAAAGCATCCATCGTTCTTTCGGGATACTAAATCGTTTTTTTAAATTTGTAGAAGCTAAAGGATTTTATTATGTAGAAGATATCTCAATAAACGTTATTAAAGAGTTTTTATCAGGAGAAGCAGCAAAGTCTCCTGATGCACTTAGACGCGCTAAAAGCACTCTTAAAAGCTTTTATGACTATTATTCTTCGAATTTTAACGATTTAATAACAACAGAATTGATGGATACATTAAGTTTAGGAGATTTTCGAGCGTACAAAGCATTGAAGGAGCAAAGCAAGACCCCTGATATCCCTAAAGATTATTTTGATAATTTTTTAAGTGCTGTAATATCGATTATTGATGATGAAAATGCTCCTTTAAGTATTCGAGCAACTGCCTGTTTGTATTTAATCTTAAGCCAAACAGGTCTACGAATTAGTGAAGTCCTTTCCTTAGAAGTAGAGGCATTAGACTCAATCAAAATATTCAACGGAGAAGAAGCACATTATCTAAAATATAAAACTTGGAAATCTGAAGATGGTAATAATTCTTATAGAATAATCAAAATTTATGTTAATGAATTAACTAAAAAGGGATATAGCACACTTTTTAAACTTCACGAATCAAAAAGAAATGAACTGAAGTTACCCTATCTTTACATGGGGGGACCATTAATGAAAAAACCAAGTCAATTTCCAGTTGAGATTGACGCTTTTTCGAAATTACAAAAAAGATTTTATGTGTATTTAAACTCCTACTTTCCTACCATTAATGTTCCAAAAACAACTTATCCAGAACTGACATACGCTAAAGTTGATAAAAATAAAGCTATTATTGCTGCACATCCAGATGCTAAAACGTTGACTTATCCTTCTAACCATCAATTTAGAGTTCACGTCTGTACAGAACTTTATAATAAAGGTGTTCCTCTTAAGTATATTCAAAAGTTTATGGCTCATCTCTCATCAGATATGGAAGGTTATTATGTGAGACCAACTAAAAAAGATCCTCAGGAGGATATGAATTTCTCCTTAACTACACTTGAAAAAATTGTAACTGGAGAAATAAAACCTCTTGGTGGCGATAGCGGTCTATCTGAGAAGATTCAAGAGTTTATTGAGGCTAATAAGTACAATGTTAAAACCGATTTAAAGGAAATTTGTAATGAATTAGCACAAAAAATTCCGATTAGACAGAAAACAGGTGGAGTTTGCATTAAATCCTCTATGCTTAGGGAATGCTCGAAAGATGCTAAAACGAATGAGTTTTATTGTGCATACGGCGTTTGCCCTAATATTTTTCACTTCTATTATATGGCTGATGTTTCCTATCGCCAAACTAAAGAATTAGCTGAAACAATCACCATTAATCGAGAACGAGGTCTTTTAAAACAGGTTCAAAAAGAGTTAAATATGTTAAATACTATTCTTCATAGTAAGTTACTTCCTGAATTAGATGAGTTAAAGAGTGTGATAAGCGAAAAAGGTGCTTTAACTATTCTAAAAGAGTATCCCGACTTAAAAGATATTATTGAAAACTTAGAGCAAATAGATGAGGAGGTCATTACATGGAAATCCATGATTGCATCAAAGAAAAAATAGAGGCCATTGGTGAAGATTATGATTCACTCAAACCTTTCATGCAGGAATATCTTCAAAAAATAGAAGCCATCATTGCAGAAAAAACACAAACCAAAGAAGCCGCCATTAACACATTAAAAAGCAATTCTTTTTCTGTTTCTTCAATCTCTAAAGAATTAGGTTGTTCACGAACGACGCTATACAATCACAATCAGCTCCTAAAACGCTATATAGAGCATTCTATGGACGTTTTCGAACAAGATAACCCATTTACCCTAAACGATGTCTTATCCGCCTCTAAGAGCCGATTACAAGAGCAAATCAACCTTATGATTGATCGAGACATCTCAATTGAGGTTCTTAAACAGGAAAAATCAGAACTTACCAAATTACTTAAAGAAAAAAATAAAGAAATATCTCGATTACAAGCCCGTGTAAATGAACTTTCAGTTCAACTTCATCAAATTAATATTTCTGGTAAAAATAATAATGGACAAATTATTCCTATCAAAAGCAAATAAAAAAATGAGTTAAGCTAAATTGCTTAACTCATTTTTATTACTTAACACTCTTCAATATCAGGCATGAACGCCTCTTTTAAACTTGCTTCAAACAAGCGCGTAGTGTAAGTCTTCATTTCTTCTGCTTTTCCCTCTAACTGATCACAATTAGCCATTAATTCATCTAATTTAGCGACAATACGTTCTTGTTCAGTTAAAGGTGGGAGTGCAAATACATAGTTTTTTAAGAATTCAGCATTAACACGTTGTTGTCCTGCTGTTCCTAAGTATGTTAACTTTCCTCCATTTATAAATTCAGGAGAATTAACAAGGGCGAGTAAATATCCTGGAAGTATAGTATTATTATAACTTCTTAATGTAATAACCTCAGTTGTGCCTGAACCTATTCCATTTGGCAAATCTTTTACAATTGTAGATTTTCTATTTTCAAAACAAGGTGTAATCTTAGCGAATATTACATCATCATTAGCAAAATGAGTATAGCCCGATTTTACTTGCTCCCATTTTCGCGTTTCAAAAGTATGATTATTAGCGAACCCATCGCTGATCAGTGTCATAGGAATAAATCCAACTAACGAATCATTATCAGCTTTATTTCTTGGATTAAATTGGGCAACATTCCCTAACCTTACCCACTCCCATCCCTCAGGTAATTCATAAGGTTTTTCTTCATCTGTAATCGGTGGTAATTCCTTTTGTTTTTTAATAACTTTTTCCTTAATTAATCGCTCTTTTTCAGCCTTAATTTGTTCTAATAAAATGGAAGCTGGTTCATCATTTTCATCTTGTGGGACTAATTCTCCACGGATCGCTTCTTGTAACAAAGCTTCACGCATTTTTTTCGTATAGTTCAATTGAGATTCGGCATGAGAAAGTAACGAATCTTTTGTTTCAGACAATTGTTCTAATTTTTGAACGATTTGATCTTGAATGTAAAGTGGTGGGAGAGGGATAATTTTGTTTAATAATTCTTCTTGTGTAATTCCCTTAACAGTAGTCCCTGTTCCCTCTATTGATAAAGTTTTTATTGCATAGTATAAATATTCAATAGAACAATTGTTAATTAAGGAAATAGCTTTTAAATCTTGATTAATAGTTGTTTTAATTTTATTTATAAGCACTTTTCCTAAACCAACACGCGTACAAACAATTAATTGATTCTCGGGAATTAGCTTAATGTTTGTATTTTCAAGAGCGTGTTCAGTAATCCGATCAATTGTATTTTCTAAGTATTTGTAGTCCTTCAAATCCTTCACACTCGCCCATGGAATAGAACCATTCCAAAATAAATCATTTTGTTTGGAAGGAGTAGAACCGCCGGAGATATCTTTTATATATTCGCCTAACCTTACCCACTCCCATCCCTCAGGTAAGTCATAAGGTTTTTCTTCTTCTGTAATAGGTGGAAGTGGCTTAGATTTCTTAATGGCTTTTTCTTTAATTAAACGTTCTTTTTCAGCTTGAATATGTTTTAAAAGTTCACTTGCCGGAAGGTAATATAATTCTTCGTTTGTCATGCTATTTCCCCCCTATGCTTTAAGTGCTGCTTCTAATTTTTGAACTAAATCATTAGATTCTTTAATAGCTTCTTTTAAGCGTTCAACATACTCTTCTGAGCTTAATAACGCTTCTTCTTGTGCTTTAGAAGGATTTTTAAAGTCTAAATTGAAGTTATTGGCAATGATTTCATCCATTGAAACTTTCCAAGCGACTTCATTTTCTTCACGATTATTCCACCACTCACGTTCATTTTTAAAATCATTGTGGCGAATAGGCTTTGTTTTTGAGTAAGTCTTTGTTCCATAACCCACTTGATGCTCATAATACCAAGTTTCTTGTGTTGGACCTGATTTATCGAAGAATAAAATGTTTGTTGAAATTGACGTATATGGAGCGAATACCCCACCAGGTAAACGAATAATCGTATGTAAATTACATTCTTCTAAAAGTTTTTTCTTAATCGCAACTTTAGCGTTATCTGTTCCAAATAAGAAACCATCAGGTAAGATAACCCCACAGCGACCATTTTGTTTTAAACGATAAATAATTAAAGCCATGAATAAATCAGCAGTTTCACTTGTACGAAGCTCAACTGGGAAGTTATTTTGAATTGAGGACTCTTCAACACCACCGTAAGGCGGATTCATAATAATCACATCAAAACGATCAGATTCCTTATAATCACGAACTGATTTTCCTAACGAGTTATCATGATCAATACGAGGCGTATCGATATCATGTAAAATCATATTTGTCGTTGCTAAAAGATAAGGTAATGGTTTTTTTTCAATTCCATATAAGCCATTTTGAAGTTTATCCATATCTTCAGTTGATTTAACATGCTCTCTCATATGATTAATAGCCGAAATCAAGAACCCACCTGTTCCACATGCAAAGTCAGCAACTTTTTCACCGATTTTAGGTTCTAACATCTCAACAATAAAATCTGTACATGGACGTGGCGAGTAGAACTCCCCTGAATTTCCTGCGCTTTGTAAGTCTTTTAAAATCAACTCATAAACATCATTAAAGCTATGACGATCATCATACTCCGTGAAGTCTACTTCATTTAAAATATTGATAATTTGACGTAACAACACTCCATTTTTCATGAAGTTGTTCGCATCTTGGAAAATATCTTTAACAACAGCAGCACGACGAGCTGTATTTTCATTTACTTCTAAGTTTTTTAAGGTTGGAAACAGCTTATTGTTGATAAAATGAAGCAATTCTTCACCCGTTAGTGCTTTACCATCTTTGTGATCAACCGCCCAATTACGCCACTTAAACTCTTCTGGAATGATTGATTCATAATCATCCTCTTCAAACTCCCAAAATTCTTCTTTTGCATCATATATCTTTAAAAATAGCATCCAAACTAATTGCTCGATACGTTGAGCATCGCCATTAATCCCTGCATCTTGACGTGTAATGTCTTGGATACGTTTAATCATACTCTCAATTGTCATAGCACTACCTCATTTCATTTTTTATAGCTCTATTATACAACAAAAACAAACTACTATTATAGCAACAATAATAGTAGTCTTTTAGTATTAAGCATACAAATGTTTTTCTAACTCTTTAATCGCTTCAAAATATTTAACTTTCCCACCGAATTCCTTTGCGATTTTCATTGGATTCCCAAATTCGGTGAACGGTTCTAACTTTAAAATTTTTACATCATCAAAATCTTTAATTCCATCATTTGCATATTTATCAATTAAAGCCTCAATAACTTTTTTTGCAACATCAGAATATTGCTCAAAATAGTGACTTTGCTTCACTTTTTTAGCACGTTCAGAACGTGTTAAAGGCTTCTGATCATAGGCAATATGACAAATCAAATCAAAGTCATCTAAATCTTTAGCAGCTTCTCCAACTTCTTCACGTAAAGCATCAAGTAACACACCATGCTCCACTAATTCATTAATAATAGCTTCTTTTTTAAGCTCAGAGTTCCATTTAATCAGGAAAGCATCTAAATTATCATACTCCTTTAGAATATTTTTTCGCGAGTAATCTTTTAAACTTTCAGTGATTAATTTACCGTCCTGATCGTAATACTGTACACGTTCATTTAACACACACACATCTGCATTTTTGACATAGTATTTGCGTGGTTGTTCATCAATTTCTCCGTTCCCTGAATTTTCATTAGACTCTGCACCTCTATCTGTGTCGCCAGTGTTGATCTCATTAAAATTAGGTAAATTGCCATCATTAGATTCTAAAACTTGAACTGGATCTCCATCAAAGTCAGGGTCAGCAAATTTACGGGAATTGTTCCTAAAATCCATAATTGTAAAATACTCTTTGCCATAGTCAGGATTTAAACGTGTTCCACGTCCGATAATCTGCTTAAATTCTGTCATTGAACCGATATTGGCATCTAAAACAATGAGTTTACACGTTTTACAGTCAACCCCTGTTGTTAATAATTTAGATGTCGTTACAATCGTTGGGTATAGACTTTCGACATCGATAAAGTTATCTAATTGAGCCTTTCCTTCTTTATTGTCACCTGTAATTTGCATGACATAGCGGCTATCCTGTGCAACCAAATCCTTATTTTCATTGACTAAAGCTTGACGCATTCGCTCTGCGTGATCGATGTCAGTACAAAAGACAATCGTTTTTGCGAATCTGTCAGTTTTCTTTAAAAATTCAGTCACTTTTTTAGCAACTAACTCTGTACGTTTTTCCAGCACAAGCGTTTTATCAAAGTCAGTTAGATTATACTCACGATCTTCGATTAGATAGCCATATTTATCATATTCGCCTTTAGTTGGACGATAACCTTCTAAGTCGCGATCAATACTGATACGAATAACCTTATATGGAGCTAAGAAACCATCATCAATCCCTTGTTTTAATGAGTAAGTATAAACAGGATCTCCAAAGTAAGCAATGTTTGAAGTGTCTTTCGTTTCCTTAGGGGTAGCTGTAAGCCCAATTTGAATCGCACTATCAAAATAATTTAATACTCGTCGCCAGTTAGATTCCTCTTTGGCAGAACCTCGATGGCACTCATCAACGATAATTAAATCAAAGAAATCAGGACTGAATTGTTTGAAAACATCCTCCTCTGAATTACCACTTGTAAGCTGCTGATAAAGCGCCATGTAAACCTCATAAGAACTATCAAGCTTTCGATTTTGAACCTTAGTTATGACATTTTGGAAAGGTTTAAAGTCGTTATCAATGGTCTGGTCGACTAAAATGTTTCGGTCCGCTAAAAATAAAATCTTCTTAGCAACCCCACTCTTTTTCAAACGCCACATGATTTGAAACGCTGTAAAAGTCTTACCAGTACCAGTAGCCATAACTAATAACACACGTCTTTGCCCTTTGGCGATCGCCTCAATCGTACGATTAATCGCATTAAGTTGATAATAGCGAGGTCTTTTCGCCCCACTTGTAAAGTGATAAGGCTCAGTTAATAACTGTGCCTGTTCGTCTGTGATATCATTTTCACCTTTGTAGCGTTGCCACAACTCTTCTGGACTTGGAAATTCATCCAATCCTAATTCTCGCTCTGCCCCTGTTAACCTATCATGTTCTATAAATCCATCACCATTTGAAGAATAAACAAAGGGAACTTGAAGGATATCTCCATAGTTAATCGCTTGCTGCAAGCCTGCCCCAATTGTATGTTTATTATCCTTAGCTTCAACAATGGCAATAGGTAAATTTGCTTTATAAGATAATAAATAATCAGCTCGTTTACTCTTCCCACGAGTAGTTAAATTACCACGTACTATCACACGCCCATCTGTAAACGTGTACTCTTCACGCATCTGATTCTTGATATCCCAACCTGCATTTTGAATAGCAGGCGTAATAAACTTAGTACAAATATCACGTTCAGATAATTGTTTTTTGTTCATGTTTCCCTTCCTCCTTAACTAAATAATTTTAAATAGTAAGCTTATACTTTTATAATAGTTTAACTTCTAAAAAACTAATATTTTTACATTATTAAACTATAGAAATAACTAAGAACATTTGAGATTCGTAGTGCTATACTGCTTACTACTAAATTTAATAGATAGTATATTAATAAATCGATTGAGAAATCGGAACAATGATACGAGATCGAGCAACACACACACCATTTTGGATAATATAACACTCAACAAAGTGCTTTCCTTTAAAAGTACTGTGTTCGATTTGTTTATAGGAATTAGTCCTCTCTATTTGCCCCCTTAAACAGTTTCGTTGATAAGCTACTTCTCCTTCATTTTTAACTTTCCAATAGATATCGAATGATGAAGGGTTTTCTTTTAATTCACTGTCCATCTCATCAATATAAAATTCTAATTTTTTCTGAGGTAATAGTGGTAATTTCTCTCGTAGCATCTGTTTTAATCTTCGCGTTTGAAAACCATTTTGTATCACTGTACAATCAATACTAATACTATATTTAATATCAATTGGGTATAAGTCCTCAATAAATTGTTCTGTCTGTTTCACATCAGAATAACCAAAATTACGATTTTCTTCTGTTAACTTTTTGGGGAACTTACTTCCAAATACATTCCTTAACTTATTGTTGATAGAGGAGGAACTTTCAGTTAATTCCTTCAAAATGTCATAAGCTTCTTGAGCTTTAGTAACGAATTTTCCATTTTCACAATTATAAACTTTTTGATTACTTCCTAAAGCAAACCAATAACTCTGCTCTTGATTCAAATCTTTTAAAAAGTTGAAAAGCTCTAAAGTCATATCAAAATACTGATCAAATCCAATATACCAATATTGAGTGTGTTCATTTAAAAATTTATAAGTTAGAGTATCAATTAATAATCCCCCAAACTTAAATCCTTGTTTATTTTTCCACGCTCTCATCATATTAGCAATATGCTTAAAATTTTGATTTGTTTTAGTCATCATCGAATGGCTTTCTTCCATCTCAGGTAAGGGATCAGTATATTTCCAACTCCCCCCATCATTTGTATCAGGATATTTAAAGCGATTATCCGATTGTTTGAATCCAGGTACTAACTCAACCGTATATTTATCAAATTCAATTACTACCACTTGGCCATCACCCGAGATATCCGTTTTAGGATAACGCTCTTTCAAAACTCGTCTAATCTCTTGAAGAAGTGAGGTTTGTTTTAATGTTTTATATGAATCAAAACGCTTAAATACTTCATCTGGCAAATCAAATAAAATATCTAAATCACTAATCCCTTTAATACACGTTCCTCTGCCTACTGAACCAACAATATACATATGAGAAGCATCATCACCCGTTAATCCATAATACTCATTATTTAACTTTTTTGCTATTTCTCCAACCGTTGTTTCCATTTCACTCAATTTATCAGGTTCTAAAGCCTCAATAAATACTTTAAAATCTTCTGTTAACCCCATTATCTCACATTCTCCTGCTTTAATTTTTTTGCTTCCGATGGTAGACAACTATCAATTTCTTCATCAGAGAAAGTATTATCTTTTCTCATCTTTAAACATTGTGAAGCCTGATCAACTGCTTCTTTACTGGCATCAGGTGTTCGCTTAGACAATTCCAATTTTCTATTCAGTAATTCGTCACGTTTACTTAATAACTCTTCATATGTATAACGTTCCATTCTAATATCACATAAGATTGAAACAAAATCTTCTCGAAGTTCTAACCACTCTAATTCGACTTCTTTGTGTTTTTTATGCAATGTTCCTAAATCATACTGTTTACAATACGCAGTTATAAATAAAGATACTCCAGATGCTAAAGCACTCAGTATTTTCACACATGTTTCATCCCAGAAAACCGCTGTTATAATCCCCGATGTGGATAATACTGATGCAATAATTTGAATAAGTTCACACATATTCTTTCGCCACAGATAGATATCTCCCTGTTGTGCTTGAATCTTATGTGTCCATACCACACTCATAAATACCTGTCTTAAATGACTTTCTATTACATTGATTCTTGTAATGATGCCCACTCCCTTTTCATGCTTAATCTTTATTTTGGTTTTCTCCATTAATTACTTTTTTTACTACTATTTATTATTAATTTTATCATATATTCAACTTTTACCAAAAGAGTCTTAAATATTAGAAATCCCTAAAAAATCTCAATCTACTATTCTTATGAAATTTAATAATTTACATTTTTAATGATAGAAACAATATTAATTAAACTCCTACTATCCTTAAAAATATAAATTACTGTTCAACTCTTAGAACACTTGATCTGCACTAATATTAGATAACACTAATCCTCTTTGTACACTAATTTAATATTTTTCAATAAATTATTATGAACACTCTTGACTTTTATTATATATAGAATTCTCCACCTTCATTCGCTCCGAATTTCCCTAAGAAATATTCATAAACACGACCTAAGACGTCTTTATCACGAGCGTCTTCACCACCCACATTAATATTGGTAAATAAGTCGATGATTTCACCTAAAATACGTTTATCAAGTTCTGGGCGTGAATAATTTTTAGGAAGCACCCCACGTAATGAGTCATTCTCTTTTTCAATTGAATCAAGAGCCTGATCCACTATCTGACCGATTTCAGGTTGTTTAGAATGGTCAGAAATATAACTCCAACGCGCATGTTCTGGAACCCAGAACACACCTTCAGAAATATATTCGTCACGATCTTCAGCAAACTCTGGATCATCTGCTAATAACTCTACATAACGCTCATTAAACGTATCCGACACATATTTTAAGAAAATCAACCCAAGTACCACGTGCTGATACTCCGATGGATTCATATTATTACGTAATTTATCTGCTGCCTGCCACAGCTTCTCTTCAAAACCAATTGTAGCCATTCTATTTTCCTCCTAATGCGATACCTAGTATAACTATTATTTTAAACTTATTGAATTTGGATTACAATAAGGAACAAATTACAACGATAACTTTTAAAAATCTGTATGATTTAATTCTATTTGTCGTATTCAACTTTAACTTCTATACCTCTTATACCCGCAGGGATATGGACATCAAATTCGACCTCAAATACTTGAAATTTATTTTGAATATATTCTTTAATTTGACTTTCAGTAAATGTCAGATACAGATTATTCGCCACATTGACACGATATACATCGTCTACTAAATACTTTTTAGCTTCAGTTAGAATTTCATGATCTGTTAAATATCGAATCCCAACATTCTTAATCTTAATTCCAATATATTCATTATTCATATCTAGGTAATAGGTATACTGATTATGGATATAGTCATCAATGCTACTTAGTGAATCCTCAAAATCATCAAATAACTTAATTGCTTCGTCGGATTCATTTGATTTAAAGAACCAATTTTCTAATAAAGACGCATTTAATCGTAAACTAGGTTTTAATCCCTGCTGATCAAAAAGAGCCAATAAACTTTTAACCTTTTCTATTTGAGAATAATTTATTTGATAGTCAATTAATTTATCTTTCAATTGATTAATAATAGACCTATTAAATTTATCTATCATCAATTGCTCAAATGTTGTTCCCGTTAAAGGAATCTGCTCAGTTAAAACAGAATTTAAAATTAAAAATGCTGATTGAAATGATGTAATCGATGATTCCATGTCATCATTTATTTTATATATGGCTGAGTTATCACTTAAAAGTTTATTAAACGCACTAATTAATTTATTACGATACATACACATTTTTGGATTAGCAGAATAAGATTTTTCTTGTAGAATTTCTTGTAACACTTTTTTATCACTCAAAAATTGATAAAAATCTTTCGCATTATCTCTACCTCTCGCTTTATCCTTTAAATATATCTTTTTAAAAGTTTGTAATTGCTTTTCCATTGATGGCTTTAACTCTCCATCTTTATTATAAAATTCTAGCATATCTAGTAGCAACTTCTTATTCTTTAATAAATCATATATCTTTTCTAGCTCATAGCTTCGAACAAAGCAAATCGTATATAAGAAATAAAACTCAGAAATAGCTGATTCCATGCACATCCACTTTGCCTTACCATAGGGCATATACTCCCAACTAGTGAGACTTTTCTCTAAAATTTCATATTGTCTCCAGCATTTATAGTCTATTATAGGAATAAAGGCACTTAAACTAAATACCTCTTTTGTTCCATCATCATCCATCACCAATAAGAATTGTTCAATTTTATTTTTCGTAGCATCTGTAAAGTAGTCTTCTTTTGCTATAGCATAATAACAATAAATATTTAACTGCATCAAAATTAAATATACTTTTAGATTTTCGAATTCCCCGTGGCTAATGCTAAATGAATTAGATTTATAAAGTTCTTGTAATACTTTAGTAAAACTTCCTACATCATTACAATCAAATAATAATTTAGATAGCCTTAATACTGTACTGTATCTAACATCAGTTAGATAATCATCTCTTCTATCTATCTCATGAATCATAATATGACGGATAAAATCATTTAAAACTTCATCCTCTTGTGCACTATGCAGGATATTTCGGTATCTTCCGTAATAGGCTCTAACAAGGTAATACGACATCTCTTTTGAAGGAATTATTTCAGATACACTATCTTCTTTTATCAAATCAATCAATAAAAAGTTCATAATCTCTTTATATTCTGACTCATTAAGAGATTCATGACAAAACTCACTCAGGTTATCAATTTGCATATCAATAAAATGTGCTATTAATGTTTGAGTACATCGTTCTAAACTCAAAAAGCTTTTAAGTGTTTGAATATATAGTCCTTGAAAGCGACTTTTAAGTAACTGTTTCATTAATTCCTCATAAACAGATAAAATTTCTTTGAGTACTGATTCATTATTTTCAATATTTGATATTCGTTTTAAAAATAAGAATAAGCATTCCAAATTTTCTTGAATAACTAATATATTATTCGTATAAATAGCTAATTGTGTCTCTTCCAACAAATTCTTAAGCAGTTCTATAAAGCGTGAAGGTTTATTTTCTACCTTTAGCATCAATTCAGACTGTAAGTATTCCCCACTCATTTGAATATATTGTTCTTCCTTAGTTAATACATCATACGTCTTCAATAATATATAACCTAACAAAATAAGATTAATAATAAAAAATAACATCGTTGCTGGCAATGAGACATGAATAACCGAAAAAATATTTATCCCTGCTAAAATGACTACAAGTCCAATACATTCAAAATAAGTAAGCTTAAAATAGCTTTTTTTATGAATAGCAAGTAAATCACTTATCTTTAACCCGTATAATTTCCTATCCATCTTTCCAACAATAATTGACACAAGAGTTATAGATACTAGTGAGATAGTAACTTGTATCCCCCAAATTGTATTAACCAAACTCTCTATATCTCTATTTGTTCCATCAATGTAGAAGAAGGAAGGGAAAAAACCTTGATCTATAACAACTGTATATACAAAAATAACTATTGAAATTAAAAAAGTAAAAATACCTATTTTTATTACATTCATCTTTCACTCTCCATTAAATATTTATAAATTTCTTAATCTATTTATCTTCATGTTTCTCCATTCCGTACATCACTAAATTATTTCTCTAAAATGATCTTCTAAATAAACATAATCCTGATTGAAATAACTACGAAACCATCACTGAATAGTGCTGAAAAAGTCAGTATTATCCTAATATTTCTTGTAATTGATGCTGGATTATCATCAACTGTTTATTTAATTTTTCATGTTCAGCTTTTAAAGCCTCTACATCAAACTTCTCTTGTTTTACTTTTGGTGTGACATAGCGTTCCACCATTAAGTTATAACGGTTTTCTTGAACTTGTTCTAAAGATACTAACTTAGATACTTCTTGTCGTTCTTCACGAGTATGATATAGTTGTCCGATTTCCTTGATCGATTGCTCTAACAATGTATTTAACGTACGATTTTTCTCAACAAATGACGTTGCGTTCATAAAGAAAATATCATTTGTTTTCTTTTGTTTATCAAAGATAACAATATTAACGGGTAACGCCGTTCCATATAGCATATTCCCAGGCAAAGAAATAACCGTTTCAACTAAATTTTCTTCGATTAATTGTTTTCGAATGTCTCCTTCACGTGATTCTCGGAATAAAACACCTGATGGTACAATCATCACTGCTTTTCCCGTCTCATTTAAGCTTTCAACAACTTGTGTTATGAAAGCAAAGTCTGCACTTGATCGTGGTGGAACCCCACGGTGAAAACGAGCATCATCCATCACCTGCTCCATTCCCCAGTCCTTTAATCCAAATGGTGGCTGACAAACGATGCAATCAAACTTTTGAAGCGTTGTTCCTTCTACATGCTTAGGATCAATCAATGTATGTCCCTCTTTTAAATAAGCCAATTCGTGAATACGTCCTGTTAAAGTCAGTAACATTCTGCATTGATTTAAGGCTTGACGATTGATTTCTTGACCATAAATGAGCACATCTTGATGACCTTGACTCACTTCATAAGCTAAACTCCCTGAGCCAATTGCCGGATCATATAGTGTTTCAAATGAAGTATTAGTTAATAACTCCTTTGATAACAAAGCAAGCGATGCTGGCGTTTCAAAACTAAAACGATCTTGTAAACTTAAATAAAATGAACATTTTTGAAATACTTCTATAGAAGATTGTTCAAACGAAACCGAATTTAAAAAATCAATGACTTGTTTAAAAAGTTTATCATTATCTAAACGGTCAATATCGGAGAAGCTATCTTGTAACCAATTCAGTTCAGCATTTTGATCAATAAATGACTTTAAGGACTGAATCATCTCATCCTTACAAGTTGCTTCTTTCAAATCAAAACACCCTTGTAGTTGTGATGTGAATACTTCATTTTCCTCCAATAATTCTCTTTCTAATTGATGAAGAAAAGTAAATGTTCGAATGAGTTGACCAGCAGAGCTTGAATCAAAACTTCCTCTTAATAAATCACTGAATTTGTATGCATAATTTTGAATGTTCTTCATTTTTCCATCCCCTATCCTAGTAAATTTTGTAAATACGCCTTAAATTGTTTTTCACGATTTTGAATTAGCTGTTCCATCACTGCTCTTTCATCTTTCAGCAATTGATAAGCTTTTGCTACTTCACGTTGTTTTTCAATCGTGGGGAGTTTCACATCTAATTCCTCTAACGTCGATAGCCGAATCATCGGCACCGTTACCCCTTGAGCATTTATTTTAAAATATGATTGGGCAAAATCTGAATTCAAATACATAGCTAAATAAGCTGGATCAACTTGATTTACATTATTCACCGTTAACACTAAGAAGTGAGAAGTTGCAACCGTATCAGCTAAGTCCTCTTCAATAAGAGCTGCTGAATTCTCTGCACATTTCGCTTTAAAAATAATATCATTCTTCTTTAGAAAGAAACGCTCATTCACATTTTGAGATTCAAACTCGGTTAACTGATCAAATAAAATAATTCCTTCCTTAGTTACATCCTTTAACTTAATCTGCTTATAAGTCTTTCCTTCAGAAGATCTTCCTTGAAAACCACTTTTTACTCTACATAAATCTGATAACTTCATTTAATATTCCTCCATTCATCACAAGAGAATTTATCAAGGCATCCTCTCGCTTTGCTTCAATTATACAGCATCCTTTCGCCTTGGTCAACTTTTTTGTTAAGCATTTTTTCGCCTTGGTATTGATGATTTAAAAACAGAGGGCTCGAATTGAGCCCTCAAAGTATTTAAGAGTAAAATTGGCCATTTTATAATATTCCATTTGTACGCTACCTAATATATTCTATATTGGTTCATTTTTTTATATATTAACTTTTTATTTTTTTGATTATAAATGACTTCTCCATTATTAATTTTTTCATTTAAATTTTCTATATATATTATTTTAGGATTACTCATTAAATTTTCGACGATATATAAATCTAACTTTTCATTATATCGACTATATTGTTGAAATTCATTGGTAACAATTGAAACTTGATCCTCATTCGCTAATCGTACCATTTGATAGTGTCCTGATTCTGTATGGTAAAGCTGTATAAATGGATGATTAGCTGGACTAGTAATTCTTCTTACTAAATTTGATTTTTCTTTTTTCTCCAATAATTGAATTAATTCAATGGCAATTTCTAATTGCTCTATTTCTTCTGTAGATATTGAACCTACAGAATTCGTTGACAATAATTCTTGCTCATCTTCCTCAAGATTATTTTGTTTTACGTCTTTTTGAATAGCATCATTATCTGGCTGTAGATCCCAATAGTCTTGTAAAGTTCTCAACTGCTTGAGTAGTCGTAGCGTTTCTAAATTCCTAATAATGTTCTCACGTTCACGTAAGGTCGGAGTTAAAACATTTCCTAACAAGATTGAATACGTCTCTTGTAAGGCAGAATTTCTAATCATCTGTTCAAAAAGCCTTTCTATACAAGTGACAAAAACTCTGTCTTTACTAATAGATTTACCGGATACTTCAAAATGTTTTTTCATTCGTTCAAAAATGATCTCATACATCTTATAAACTAATAATTCTTTTGTTTTATAATTGACTTTAATCTCACCAATAATTTCTTTCATATATCTAGATCCATCTACAGTATCATCCACCGTAAAACACTTTGCTTGTTCATCAAATTGAATAGTTGGCAAATAAATTGTAAATATACTACTTATATCTAAAAACCATTCCTCATAAAGTACCTTTCCATTCACATTTCTCTCTCCCTTTTCTATCCTCTGGTTGTTTTTTACAGAATATTGTATAATTTTATCATAACAAATCATTTCTTGAATGAAAAGAGTAGAAAATATTGGGGGCAAATCACATGCAAATCGGTAATTCAGTCTATACGATGGAAAATGGGAAACGAAAAGTTGGTACCATCACCTCTATCATTGATTCTAACTATTATATTATAAAGTTTCCTAATAAAGCGACAGACATTAGCGTCCATAAGGATAAATTTGGCGTAAGCTATTTTTTATATGAGGGGGCGCCCCTTCCAGCAGAAAATTTAAATCAATCTTCTACTAAATTATATTTCAAATCGGCAGAGGAAGAAGAGCAACACTATGCGAATCAAATTATTGAACATTTTGGTTATGAGATTGAGGAGTTAAAAAATATTTATTTTCAGCGAAACAATAAATATCAAATTGAAGCTTTTGAATCTGCTGAAAGTATTAAACGTAAAAGTAAGTTATACGAAAAAATTATGAATGATCCATTTAAATATCATCTCTTCTACGAGATAAAAGGGCAACCCAACAGTGTTCGGCTAGGAGCCTACGATGTTCATATTACTGAAGAGCAAATAGTACACTCTGTTAACTCACCACTTTATGGTCAACTACTTATGCAGAATCGTCTAGCTGCTAGTCAAATCTTAATCGGAAACGATAAATACTTTATTCAAAAACGTCGAGATATTCATTTTAATAGCAGTACTAAGAAAATTACTAATCTAAATGAAGTAGAATTTAGTAGAGAGATGTCTCAAATGACTACTGAAAATATGGACAAATATTTAATTGATTCCCTATCAGAAGATGAACTTTACCAAACACGACTAAAAACGAATAGTTCAGAATTACAAGAAATTTTCTGGACCATGACCGGAACTCAACATCAAATTGTACGAGAAGATGTGAATACTCCACTCTTCATTCAAGGAGGAGCTGGAACTGGAAAAACTTCCGTCGGGATTCATCGTATCTCATATCTTCTATATAATAAATTGATTCATGAAGCAATTGCTTTAGGGCCAAATGAACATTTTGCACACTACATTGAAGATTCTTTAGCTAATATGGGGATTGAAAGTCACCAAAAAGTACAAACACTATCCCGCCTTAATTTCTATATCAATTATTTAGATCAAATTAACCAATATGTAACCACACTTACAACTAGAATTAATGATCAACTCGATTTATTAAACCTAGACCAATTACAATTGAACAATCATCTAACAGCCGACGAATACAAATTATCTCCAGTTTCAAGTACAGTCAAATCAATGACACAGACGATTATCAATTCTGTTCCATGGAATCAACTAAAAAGCGAAGTAAAAAAATTAAAAAACCTTTTTCAATTAAATCTTATAGATGAATTCAACAATTTCGAAACGTTTCTTTCTTCTTTTACATCGGTACTTGAAAAGTTTAGTGAAAGCATAGAATATAGACAACTTCAAGACAGTATTAAAGAAAAGGAAAATCTTTTAGAAGAATTAGCGATTATCATTAATAAAAAACAAAATGAAATCTATAACCTTAAACTGTTAACTAACGACCTTCAAATTCAACACGACCTTGTTTTGACACAAGTAAATGAAATAGAAGAGCACCACTTACCAATCAAGCAAACTTATGAAACGTATAAACAGCAGCTTGAGGAAACAGTTACATTTCACGAACAACTCCTTAATCAGATTGATAGTGATCATGAGTACCAAAATCAAGTCAACCTTTCTCTTAAACTAAAAGAAACAACGCAAGCATTTCTTGATTATATAAGTGATGACTACAATAAAGGTGAAAAAAAATACAATCAACTATTGGAAAAATACATTACATTACATGACGAATTAGAAATATCCGAATCTCGTTTATCTGAGTTATCAAAAGAAATCAAACAATTAGTAAGAACACAAACGTCTACTAAATTCAATTATCAAAACGATCAGCAACGATTTAAACAACTTCAAAATAAAGTGAATTTTAATGATAAAAAAGTTGAACAAATCAACACTACTATTAATACTATTGTACAACTATTAAATAACCTCACACCCAATCATTTAATAAGCACTGAAGCAGATAACATCCTACTTTGGATTCATTATTACTTTACACTTTATCCAAACACCTCGGAATTTTATAAAGATACTTATTTCTTTATTGATGAAGCACAAGATATTCCTGCGTTTGAATTCGTCTTATTCCATGCTATTAATTCACAACGTGTCCTATTTGTAGGGGACGTTAATCAAAATATCTTTGGTTATAACAATTTTAGAAGTTGGGAAAAACATTGTCAGTTATATAAAGCAAAATTCTATGAGTTACAATATAATTGGCGTTCAACAAAACCAATTGTCAAAGAAGCACAACAATATATCATTAACTACGACTATAAAAATTTAGGCGTTGTTTCAGGCTATCCAATTAAGCAACAAATGATTTCCTCTTTAAAAGAATTAACAACACTAATCAATGACAATTGGATTCAAGAAAAAGTCAAATTCCTTCCTTCAAACAAATCATGTGCCATCATTGCCCTTAATAAAGTTCAATTTACACTTCTTCAAATCCTATTAAAATCACAAATTGAACGTGGACTAATTGATATATTCGATGGAAACAGAACAATCAAACCACAAAAACTAACACTAACCTCAATTGATTACGTTAAAGGCCTTGAATTCTTTAGTACAATCATCCCACTTCCCCACACAGATAATTTTGATCAGTTCGAAAAAGCACGGGTCTATACTGCTCTAACCCGTGCAACAGATGATTTAACTGTATTCTTAATAGATGAACAAAAATAAAAAAATTGACCTCCTTTTCCTTGATAGCTTCATTTTAGCTCAAAGTTGGAGGTCAAAATAGACAGGTTTATATTACCTGCTTACAAAGATAGCATAATTTGCTATCTTTTTATTTTGATTAAAATGGAACAGTTGTTGCTTGATCATTAATATACATTAAAACATCTACATCATAATCGGTATATGTTTCATCTAAATAATGACCATCAAAACGGGATTTAAACACAGACTCTACCAAAATACTCATTCCACCTTCAGCATAAAACTGAATTTTCTTACGAGCCATTGAAATAAACCCTGGATCACTAAATGCTTCTAAGTCTCGCCCAAGTTCATTATCACATAACACCATCGTGTAAAATGATACTTTTTGCTTCGTATTAAAGTAGTTCGTACGGAACTCACGTCCTTTTTTAGTGAACGCTTCTAAACGATTATTTTTAAATCCAATTGTTGCACATAATAAGAAAAATTCATGATATTTAATTCCATATGCTTCATTAAAGTGGAAATAAATATTTTCATATCTTTGGCTAGAATATAGTAACGCTTGCTCTTGTAAAAAATCCATTTACTCTTACCCCCTTGTCGACATCGTGGCATTCAGACTAAGTTCAACAATTTGTGAATGACCTTTTGAAATTTGTTCTAGTTTATACCATCGTCCTAATTTTTTAGTTTCTTTAAATTTCTCTTCTTCTACACGCGATAATTCTGTATCTGTTAAAAGAAGAATCCATTGTGATGTTAAACCAGGGATATTTTCAATTAGATGATCTCGGTTATTTCCACTAATACGTCCAAATGGGGTATCCATAAACAATGGGAAATCGATAGTGACTTCATCTCCAGCAGCTACCTTAGCTAAAGCCGTGATAAATGATAAAGCAACAACCTGTCGTTGCCCCTGAGAAATATCTTGGGTAATATTAATATTATCCCACCCCATTAACTCAATTTCATATTTCTCATTAATCTCAATCTTATTTATTAAATCAACATCCTTTTTATCAATTAACTTTTTGAAAATTTTTGTTGTTTCAGCTGTTAATTTAGAACGCATATCCACACTATACTCATTAAAAATTTGATCTAATTTTTCTTTCAATTTAGAAATATGCTCTAACATTTTGTACTCTACTTTTAAGCTCTCATTTTCACGTAATAAGTTGTTAAATTCTTTTTCTAATTCGTGAATATCTTTTTGTGTTTGATCTACTTGTAAGTTTAATAAATTGATATTCTGTTCCAATTTACTTAACTCATGCTGTTTTTGTTTTAAATCTTGTTCACATTTCTTTAAATCTTCTTGTCCTTGTGCTTTTTCACTTATCTCTTGATTTAAAACTTCAATCTTATATTCAATCTCTTGCTGTTCACTTTTAAGCTGTTTATACTTAGTTATCTTCTCTGCTAAAATTTGAAGTGATTCTTGTTCTTGTATTGAAAAATCATGCATAACAGAAGTCATTTGAGAAATAACTGGAGTTAATTCTGTACGTTTATAATTACTCTTTAATTCTTCAATGACTTCTAAAGCTTTCGATCCTATTTCAAGAGGTGTTTGACAACATGCACATAGTTTATCTTGTAATGATTTTTCAATAATTTGAATTGAAATTAAATCTTCTTGCTTTATTACAAGTTGGTCCAGATAAGTCTTAGCAGACATAAAATAATCTTTTAGCATGACTTGATGGCTACTATTCACTAATTCTCTTCTAAGAATCTGCTTTACTTCTTCAAGAGTATTTTGTGTTAATTGCTGTTTAAGTTTCTCAGTCTTACATTTATCTTGTAAATCCTTCACATCTTTATTTAAACTAAGAAAATCTTCTAGTTTCTCAATAACTTGCTTACACTGATTTTTACTTTTCTCTGTTTCAGTAATCTCAATTTTTAATTGTTTCAACTTTTCTTTTGCTTGATCAATTTTATTTTCTTTTGTTGTTAGATCAAGATTTTGAGCAGATGATAAAATTCTCTTTCGTTCTGTTGTATACATTTTAGATAAAATATTGATGGCCATTTCTAATTTATCAATATCTAATAATTTGACAATCCCTGTCTTTACTTCTTCTTTTACAGAGGCATCTGTCTTAGTTAAAGTATCAATCTTCTCTGCATCAAATAAGAAGAAATCTTTAATCTTTTCATCAATAATATTATTAATTTCCTGACTAACTTCTAACTCATCTTTTGTAACTTTTAACACATTTCCATCATAAGCAATAGTTAAACTTACCAAACCAGTTTTCTCTTGGATTTTCGAATCTCTTTTTAATCCTTTTAAACTACGTGATAATGTATATTGTTTTCCCTTATGCTCGAACTCAACTTCAACTAAGGCTTCCACAGGTAGTCCTAATTGTTCTTCGAGTTTTAACAGATTGACCAAATGTATAGTTTCTTTAGGATCATCTTGTTGGAGATGTGTGCTTCCAAATAAACAATACATCAACGCTCTAAAAATCCCTGTCTTCCCTTTTCCATTTTCTCCAAAAATAATTGTTATATTTTCATTATCTTGCGCAAATATAATTTGCTGTTCCCCATAAAATTGGCGGAAATTTTTTATTCTCATTTGTTGTAATTTCATCTATTCTAACTCCTCTGAAATAAGCTGTTTTATTTCTTGTTTTAAATCCTCTATAATTTGAGTTTGAGTTTTATTTCCCTTTGAAACCTGTACAAGCAAATAATTTGCTAAATATGCATAATCTTGAGGTAACTTCTTTATTTTTTGATGTAAGTCTTCATTAATCACGTCGTCTCATCCTCTCTTTATTAACCAATAATAATCTTAAGTTAATTTAACATTTCCTAGTTCATCAATTTTTATTTTTTGACTCATTTTTATTTCATATGGAAAGACTTTTTCTCCTCCATCTTTTATGCGTAACAATCCTTTTGCAATAAGATAATCACAAATATCATACATATGCATATTTCCTTTATACTCATTATTTAGAACATCTATAATTAAATCTTCATATGTTTCAATTAAAGAATTTGATTTCACAATAATAACAGGATCGTATCTCCAATCTGAATATATTTTATTTATTGCTTTAAATCCAAACTTAATCGCAATACTTTTTAGTAAATGAGGTGTCCATTGATATTCAATAATTGGAAGACTTCTTCGATATCCTATCAGTTTGGATAAACTCATATACGTACTATCGTGCATTACTTCTTTTAAGTAGTCTACAACAATCTTTTCATCTTCCACACACATTGAATAATAATCACTTGAAATCAATTCATCACGACTCAATTCAACTAATTTATATGATTCAATAAGATTATTAATCATCCTCCCATATCGTTGCTCTGAATAACCGAATCGATTGAGTAATTCTTTTAACTGTATTCGAGTTGTCGGTTGTGATAATGTATGACAGATATATTCTTCAATATTTTTAAAAGGACTTTCTTCATTGTATAGGAAGTTGGCATGACCTTTAATTTTTGGATTTAAGACTTTAATATAGTTTGCTAAATTAATTGGATCATTTAGCTCCTTCTCTTGTGTAAAAATCGTAGCAATATTTGAATCAAAAGACATTTCATCGATAATCATATTTGCGGAAGTGTATCCTAAACTCATACAATTTGAAACAAGTTCATTGATGTAACTACTTTGTTCCTCAGTAATTTTTAAATCTGTGATTAATCGGATTTTATCACGGCTCCATAAAAGGATTTCCGGACTATCTGCCACACGCTGAACTACTCGATATTCTGGCCACTTTAATTCATTCATTAGAAACTCTTTGTCAATACATCCTCCAGCTTGCTTTACATAATTAACTAGCAATGAATTAATAGTATTCTTTGATTGTTCATTTTTAAAAATCATTAATGAATTTCTAGATCCAATTTTATATTCAGAATCAAAGAAATAACGAATAATTGAATATAGATGTAATTTATTATGGATACTGTAGCGTGCAACACGATCACTAAACTGATCAAATATTTGATCAGCATTAATATGACCATGTACTTCAAGTATTTGATCAATAAATACTTTTATTTCTCTTAACAAACTATCTTCAAACTTACCATCGAACCATGAAAATGTTAATGAATCAACTAAGATAATATTTCGACTATCACGAATACGTGCTTCTATACTTCGATCAGCACCTTCTAAATCAAAGTTTAAATATAATTTCGACAATCTTCTTAATTCGCTTATTCCTTGTTCGTCACAACGAATTGATTGACTTATCTTGTATTTAAATAAATACTCTAATGCTGTTAACTGATATAGGCGGAATCGAGAACACAATTCTCCATATCTTCTTATTTTATAATAAGTTAATAACTTTTCAATTAATTCTTCAGATGGTCCTTTAATCCCGAGTAATTCAAAAACATCTTCAAACTCTGGTAAATATTCATAATAACGGAAACTATCAGGTAATTGTTCAAAATACTCATCAATAAATGAAGCATCTAAGTGATTCTTATTACAATAAAATAGATCTAATGGTTCATAATAATGAATTATATCGTTTCCTTCTTTTAATACTGAAATAATATATTGATTTTCATTCGTTAATCTATTCTGTAATTCAAGCTTTGAAATATACCTCTTTCCTTTAGTCTCCATGAAAATAGCTAAAAGAAAATCATTTTTTACTAGATATCCTCTAATTTTTTGGACTACTTTAACTAAAACTTGTCGAATACGTTCACGTGAGACATCCATTTGATCTCCAACTTCTTGCAATGTCAAACCTTCTTTGTAACGTAACAATAAGAATTCATATTCACGTTCTTTTAAGATACCTTGAATTCCACTTACAATTGAATTTAACGATCGAATACTATCTATTTTATCCATTAATTTAATAAGTTTAAACGGATCATATTTTGCTTTTAAATCAAGTAGTTTCTCCCCGTTAATATCCTTAAGCTTGGTAGATTTCTCTTCAACTTCACCTAAAGAAAACACATCAAAAATCTCAGTGACAGATAAATCTAATAAAAATTCACCCTCTTCTTTAATAACTAACGCTTTGTCTAAATATTTATTTATATCGTCAATTGCATATGACTTTAAGGCTATCATAATTTTTTGAAATTTGGCTTTTCCAACACCTTTTTGCTGTGAGTATTGACTTAAAAACTTTGAATCTAAGTCACTTATTATTTCTTTTCCATGGCCTTTACAAAATTCTCTGAAATGAAGATAGGTCCTTTCCGCGAAAATATCTTCAATCAACACATCTCCAACATAAGTAATTTCACAGCTCGTTATTTTATTAATTGAATCTGGATTAACATCTAAACATTGATCCATAAGGAACTGTATCAATTGCTCAAATTTTCCAATACCCACTCCAGGGGATTTTAGAAAATTCACTAAATGTTGTTTAGTTAATTGATATAAAACAGTAATTTGATTAGTATTGCAATACCTTTTAATTGCATTAAATTTATTTTCATTGAACAATATATCAACACTTATATTCTTTAGTTCATCAGGATATACGAAAGAAATTGGAAGTTGTAAATTCGTTCGTATACCAAGCATGTCTTCGACTTCAATAACTATTATTTCTTCATCACAAAGAGAGGTACTTGCTTTTCGTTGAATTTCTTCTTTATAACACGAATTACTTCTTACTACTGGTAAACCCAACTCTTTTATTTGTTCAGTATTTATAAATTTAAAACCGTTCTTTTCAAACTCGTTTTTTAAACCGAGAATATTAAGGTTTGCATTTAAGCAAGTAAATTGCTCAATTGCAATATAATTAAAAAATTTATCCGATTTTATATTGAACCTTTCATTCAAACGGGATAGACCATATTGATCAAATGGAATCTTTAAAAAGTTCATTTCATTACTTTCACAAAAAATTACTTGTGTTGGTTCAACTAAAACTTCATGAAATAAATTTGTGGCTTTTTGAGTTTCTACACGATATCCTCTTAATCCAAGTTCATCTATTAATCTCATAAATAGTTTTCTATCACTGACATAATACTCTCTTAATTTTTCTAACTTAAAACAAGTTGGATCAGTATCATCTCTAATTAAAACAGTACTTAATAAATCACTAACATTATCTTCAATATTTAATAAATATTTTGGTTTTCTAATACAATCACTCATTGAATGTCATCTCCCTAGAATCATACTTCTAAATTCATTCTAATTCATTCAACAAAAAAATTCAATTTATTACATTGCTATACAAACTGGTAATTAAAATAAGGCTTTGTTAGACGAAATTGTTGTTATTAGTTATTTTTCTACTCGTGGTAGAGAAAATCTTTAAAAATAATAAGTAAAAATCATTGATAGTAATCATTTTTACTTATCAATAAAATTGTCTAACACAGCGTAAATTTAACATTACTTTAAATACAGAAATATAAGAGTTTAAGAATTAATTAAACGGGAATTCTTCTATTCAAATAAAATATTCAAAATTTGATAAAAACTATTTAATTCACTGCATAAAAAGGTGGTTCTTCCGAACCACCTTTGAATTTATTCTCTTAATTTCTCTAGACTTTTTCCCTCTTTATTTTTCCATTCTTTCCATCCATTTGTAGCTCCTAAATAGATAAGATCGGATGCTCCTGAGGGGCTATTAAAGATGTGAGTTTGATTAAATTGATAGTATCCATCAATTTCTTGTAACACTCCTTGTTTCTTTAAGCGTTCTAAGTTTGTAGCTGCACTTATCTCTTTAAAACTATTTGCCGCTTTTTCAATAGAAGCTGTTTTTGAACCTTTTAAAACAACAAACTTTTTTCCTTCTCCGAGCAGATAGCCTTTGGCGTCTGCTCCTTTTTGGGTCATATAAAATGTTTCTTTTTCAAGTTCATCAAGTTGCTGCTGTAGATGATTAATTTTCTCTTTTGTTTCATTGACTTCTAATTGAAGATCGACTTTTTTGAATGGAAAGAGATTAAACGCTCCCCCTAAAATAAATTCAATCGTTTTAAACATGTCCATCAGTTCACTTTGACGAATGTCATGAACATGACTTTCTTTTGGAATACTTGCATTTTCTAATTTATAACGACCCGCTTCTTTAATTGCTTGATAAATTTTAGACTCTAAAAACTTAACATCCGCTTTATTCAGGTTATGGGTATTACTAAAGAAGAAATAAGCATAATCCCAAAACTCTTTTTTCTTATCATGATTCAGTAAGCGTATTGCTGCTTCTTCTGTTTCTCCCACATAAATGAGATCTCCTTGTTCCTCATCACTTCCTATTAATAAATAAACAGCGACATAATCAGATTTAAACGTTGAGACTTTGTGTCTTGGAACATACTCACAACGAATACTTTACCGATGCAGTCTTTTTTCCATCGATTTCTTCATCATTTAATAATATTTGTAAGGCAATACTCATCTAAAATTCCTCTTTCTTTAAATGCTTCATTAAGTGGTTGCTCAACTCTCTTAGTTGTAAGTACTCTATTTGATATAATATTTTGATATCATCATAGGCCATCTCATACAATGGCTGCTTTGATTTTTTACTATGTATAACAAATTTCCCATACAAATGCAACACGTACTTCTGAAATAGCTTAAATACTTTTTATTACCCCAAAATGTTATCACATAAAAAAATCTCCTTAGTAAACAAAGCTGTAAGAAGACTTTTATCTTTATTAATTACATACCTAATTCACTTCTTAATGTTTTAATTACTTCTACTGATAGCTCTGTTGTTTCTAAAATAAAATCATCATCACAACCACGTTTAATTAACTTTTGAGCGAAGCGAATACGCTCTTCATTTCTCGCCTCCTCACGGTTCTTTTCATCACGCTCAAGTAAAGTCATATATTCTACCTCCGTTCGTTTACCTTCTGAACTTAAATTTCTTCTATTAATTAAGCTCCAATTCCTGTCTTAATTTCTTAATCTCATCCAGAGATAAGTTAGTTGTTTCAAAAACAAATTCATCGTCCAAACCTCTTTGAAGTAAATTTTTAGCAACAGAGCGCCTTTCCTCATTTCTACCCTCTTCACGATTTCTTTCATCACGCTCAAGTAATGTCATATATTCTACCTCCGTTCGTTTATCTTCTTTGATTGATTGTACTTTCTCATTAATTTTATGAACCAATTGACTTTTAGATTCAGACGCTACTTTGTCAGTTGAGTTCTTAATATAAGCTAAAAATTCTAACATTTCCTGATCAACATCATCAAGTATCCCACACGTTGTCAAAAATACTTTAGTCGTTTCATCACCTAGAACTAACCTCGGATCCTCATTACATCGATTTTCAAAGGTATATAAATGTCTGCCTTGTTTAAATGGATCAAAAGTCGTACAAATAAAGATGATGAAACATTTTCGTAACTCATTGTATTTCTTCCCCTTCGTTATCATATTAATATCAATATTCCCTTGATAATAGCGGCTTCTTTTAGGAAGATTGGTATCTGTTCCCTTTTGCATCTCGATATTGTACACTGTATTTTGATCATCATTTACATAGATGTCGAGTCTAACTCCCTTATTTTCAGCAAGAATATTAATAACCTTTTGTTCTTCTGGCATTTTTACTTCTTTAATTTCAATGTTCAATATTTTTTCTAAAACTATTTTACAAATAGACTCATCGGTCATGACTTTTGCAAATAAAAAGTCATCCTCTAAATTTAATTCTTTAACTGATTTAACACCTGATTTCACGATAGGATACTCCTTCTGAAATCGATTCTGCTTATATGCTTATATTATAATCGATTTCCTTTATTTTTAAAATATTGGATAACTAAAAGAATTAGCGTTATATCCCGTTATACACCACCATTCAACTTAACTTTCCCCCATTCTTAAATACGTTAAGTCTGATGAAATACCTTTAATTTGATTTAAAGCTAACCTATAGTTAAAGGGACTCCCTCGATACGAGATAGTCCCTTTAATCTTTTATTTCTTCTCTTAACTTCTCCAAACTTTCTTACATTGATTTTTTTATTCTCTCCCAATCATTCATTAATCATAAATATATAAATCACAATAAAAAGTTTCATCATGACTTATAAAAATGAAATTAGCTCTGAGCTTCTTTCCTCCTCTTTAAATCTATTGTCCAATGATCGCTATTTTACACTTTTATCCATAACATTCTATTTTTTACCTTATTATGTTAAAATGGAAAATAATATTTAGATTAAAAGGGGAGCATAGAATGAAAAGAATACAAACAAATGATTTAGCCTCTATGATTTTAGAGGCGTTAGGGGGAAGTAGCAACATTTTCAGTTTGTCGCATTGTATGACGCGCTTACGTTTAGATGTGAAAAATCTGGATGTCGTGAAGGTTAATCAATTAAAAACATTAGATGGCGTGATTAATGTAGTGCTTCAACAGACGAAAATTCAAATTGTCATTGGACCAAAAGTTCAACAAGTGTATGAACAATTAGAACGCTTACGGGATCAGTCTACTCCGTCTATGGTCATCTCCTCTCATCAACGTAAAACATCATTGATTTCTCGAATACTTGATACGATTTCTCGTATTTTTACGCCTGTGATTGGTGCAATTGCTGGTGCCGGGATGATTAAAGCGTTACTCGCGTTATTAGTAGCAGCCAATCTGATTGATAAAACAGGACAAAATTACTATGTTTTAAACTTTATTGGAGATGCAGCCTTTTATTTTATGCCGATTTTACTCGCGATGTCGGCTGCTAAGCAATTTAAATGTAATGCCTATCTAGCCGTCGTATTAGCAGGTATCTTACTTCATCCTCACCTCATCGAACTAAAATCAGCCGGTGAGGCCGTTACCTTTTTAGGAATCCCAATGGTTCTCGCTACTTATTCGGCATCCGTTGTTCCGATGATTTTAATTACATGGGTCATGTCTTTCGTTGAGAAAACCGTCAAACGTTACACACCAAAATCAATTGAAATCTTTTTCGTTCCAATGGTTGTTCTTCTCGTGATGGCGCCGCTTGCTTTACTTGCCATTGGCCCACTGGGAACGATGGCGGGTGATTTATTAGCCAGTCTATTTAAGATCTTGGACCAAAAAGTTGGATGGATTTTACCGATTATGATGGGCATGATTTGTCCGTTACTTGTCATGACAGGGATGCACTACAGTTTACTACCGATTCAACTCGCTCAGTATGCCACACTTGGTTATGCAACGTTAATGGGATTACCAATGTTTGCTTCAAATATGGCGCAGGCTGCTGCAACGTTTGCGATTTATTGTCAAACAAAAGATCGTTCATTAAAAGCGATTGCTGGACCTAGTAGCTTAACCGCCTTTATGGGGATTACAGAGCCTGCCATGTATGGCGTGACATTACGATTAAAATATCCGCTTGTTGCGGCTATGATTGGTGGAGGTTGTGCTGGAATTTGGGCTGGATTAACCAATGTCAGAACTTATGTTTCAGCAACTTCTGGGATTTTATCATTACCAGTTTACATTGGGGAGGATGGATTATCTAACCTAATCAATGCGATCATCTGTATTATTATTTCAATGACGGTTTCATTTAGCTTAACCTTTTTCTGGACCTTGAAGAAACAACGTGAAGAAGCATGTGTCGTGTCTCAAAGTCCATCTATCTTAAAAACATCGTTAGAAAACTAATTCATCAAAAAAGTGACCTTCCTAATAGGAAAAGTCACTTTTTACTTATTTTTGTTTAAATTTTATCCATTTTGAACTTCAATCTCATCAATCAATTAAAATAGAACACAGAATTGAAGCATGATATGAATACGTTGTGATAATTTTCATTTAATGGAGTCAAAGAAAGCTGACTTTAACAGGCTTCAACCTTTTAATACACTCCATTTATTCTTGTTAGTTTAGTCACTATATAAGTCCAGATAAGTTTTTTACATCGTAAAAACTTTTAGCTGGACTATAGTCTGCCTTGCACGGCATAACCATCTCATATTTCGGTTGCTGTATTAAATGTAGAAAACATTTCTGTTTGTATATAGAACAGGAGCTATCTTCGCCAAAGATAGCTCCTTTCATTTACTCTGTTTAATCGTTTCATAAGTAAAAAACTGATTTTAATTTATTTTTTAAAAGTTTCGTGAGGCACCGCCACCTCCAGATCGGCCGCCTCCACCTTTTGATTGATGTGATGATGAAGAATGATTTGACCCTTGTGAAAGAAGGTTAATCAGTAAGATTAGCGCATCAACTGAGTTAATCCCAATCACTCGGCAGACGATAAAATAAACAACAATGACACCAATAATCATCCCAAAAATAGGTAACTCATTCATTTCTTCGGATTCAACTTTAGGAACGGTCCCGTTAAAGACATCTTCATACCCATATTCATCTTGAATAACTAAAACAATTTGATTAAAGATATCTTCAATCGCCTGCGAGTAATGACCTGATGCTAAGTTTTCCATAGACGCATCGAGAATTCGGCCAACTTTTCCATCAGGTAAAGCCCCTTCAAGTCCATAACCAACCTCGACTCTGATTTCCCTATCTTCCGTTGCTAGTAAAATAAGAACCCCATTGTCATATTTTTCATTCCCTATTTTCATTTTCTCAAACTGCTTAACCGCATAGGTTTCAATATCACTGCCATCCAGTGTTGGAATGATGACAACTGCAATTTGTGGCCGTTCCTTTGTTTTTTCAAACACATAGTTAATCTCTAAAATATGTTCTTTTGTTTGATGAGTTAAGACGTGACTTTTATCGGTGACATAAAAACTTTGATCTGGATTCACAACTGCTTGTATGTCTAACGAACTCAGATTAAAAAGACTAACCAATGTTACGATCAATAAAAATAACTTCGGTAACAACGTAAACTTTATTTTCTTATATCCTCTACACTTCTTTATGACTTGTTCCATACTTTTCACCCTTTTAAATATTGAAAAAGGCTGCAAACCTCGCAACCCTTTCCTTTATCTCTTAAAAATTAACACTTGGTGCTTGATCTGCACCTGCTTGAGCTTCAAAATAATCGCGTTTTTCAACACCCATTATACTTGCAATAAAGCTAGTTGGGAACTTACGGATTTTTGCATTGAACGTTTGAACAGATTCATTATATCGATTACGCTCTGTTGCAATACGATTTTCAGTTCCAGCTAGTTCATCCATTAGGGCTGTAAATTGCGTGTCAGCTTTTAATTCTGGATAATTTTCTACTACCATTAATAAACGAGATAACGCTCCTTCTAATTCATTAGACGCTTCAACTTTATCATTGACAGTTGTCGCTCCCGCTAATTTTGAACGTGCATCAGCAATAGCTGTGAATACGTCTTTTTCATGTTGCATATAACCTTGTGTCGCACTGACTAAGTTAGGAATCAAATCAAAACGGCGTTGTAATTGTGTCTCAACTTTTGCAAACTGAGCATCAACGTCCTCTTCAGCTGCAACAATTCCGTTATAACTAGAAATAAAATAACCTGCAATTAATAGAATAATCACAAAAACTCCAATTAAAATAGTAGTTGTTTTTTTCATTCATTTTACCCCTTTATTTTCTTTTTAATACATTTATTATAGCATAAATTTGGTAAACAATACTGTTTTTAACCGCATCAATTGTTTTTTATCACCTATCTAAAAGGCTGTCCACAAAAGACAGCCACTTTAAAAGATGAAGTATCGAGTCACAGTTTCTACTCTGCGTTCTTCGTTCATCGTTAAACGTATGATTTTTAAATATAACCATTTAGCGCAACTACCTTGAACAATTCTTGGTGTTCCCTGAACTTCAATCCATTCATTCTCTTTTTAGCCTCTCATCATCATTTAGGAAGAATCATCCTCACCCCTCATTTTCACACCAACTAAGTCCAAATCGATATCCCACATGAGATGCTTCTACTAAGATGAGATCAGCCTAGACATGCCTTCTACTTCTAACGTATTGCCCTTCAGTTTTACTGAAGAATCAAACCATTTAAAAAGTGACTTCCTTAATAAGAAAAGTCACTTGTTTGGTTATTTACTTTTTTTGCTTTCAACCAAGCACTTATTCCAAACGCAAATAATCCTGGTCCGATGAGATAAGCTAACGTGGCTAAACACGTGTAAGCCATTTGACTTTGAGCTTTAATCTCCTGAATAAATTGAAATGGAACGTTATAAGGTTCACGAAGAATCATGAGATTAGAGTCATAAATCGTATTTAATCCAATACAAATTAAAGCTGAAATTAAGAAATACACACTAAAATAAACATACGTGTAACGATTGATCGGCACGCGACGATGCCAAAGGTATAAAACACTTAGATAAATCATCAACATATGGAAAAGCAAACTATATAAACATAAGAAATGCCAGATTGGATATCGCATCAGTGAGGTGGTTGGTACTAATAAGAAACCAATTCCGCCGAGTAAACAGCCCATCACAATAAAGGCATCCCCTACTTTTTTAATCCATCCTTTTCCAAAGCCACTCATCCATGTGGCGTAAATGAATAACGAGCAAAATGATAATGGAAACCACGCATCTAACCATGTATAACCATAGTAGAAGTTATAGGCGATTTTCACCCCTTCTAAAATCGTCACAACAATGGCTATCACACGTGTCAGTTTCATCACTTGCTCCCATGATTTCTTTAACGAGGCTTTTAAAGCCACTAATACGATGATTAAACAAACAACGAGTGAAATTAAATGTGGGGTTGTAAACATCCCCGCTGCGGGATAAGCATCTAACGGAGCAAAAAATAATGATCCCAACTGACTCATCATCATCTACGCCTACCCTTCTTTAATCTCAGCCAATGTTTTCGCACGGCTATGTTCAATCGGTTGCCACTCCACTTTTTTAAAGAACGCTACAATCGTAATAGGAATATACGTAAACATGAAGAATGGGAACGTGAAAATGTAAGCTAATTTCTTAAAGCTTGTGGTATGAATATTTTTCCATTGTGTGGCTGTCGTTACCGTCGCGATAAAGACTAACATCAAATACATATTTAAAATCATACGTCCCATCATCATCATAATTAAATCGTCTTGATAAGTCGTATAATCTCCAAATAAAATCATACTCCCATTAAAAATAAGCGTAAAAAGCGTTAAAATAATCGCCGGCATGATGACCATTAACATGTCATAACAAGAGGTATTACGTTGCAAAGAACCTTTAAATAAATCTAGTCCATAACGATGAAAAACTTGAAAGAATCCTTTCGCCCAGCGCATACGTTGTCTGAACGATTGTTGGAATTTTACCGGTTGCTCATCATAAAGCATAGCTTGGCGACAATAACCAATTTTTTCACCACTTAAGACATTATCCACTGTAAATTGAATATCTTCTGTTAATAAAAAGAATTTCCAACCGCCGTATTTCTCAATGATACGTCGACTAAAGAAAAAACCAGTTCCCGAAACCGCACAACTTGTACCTAGTAACATACGACCTCGATTTAAAAACTCCGATTCCCATAAAAACCAGATGGCATATCCGGAAGAAATCCAGTTGTCCCCATAGTTCTTTGAATTTCGGTAGCTGGTGATGATGTCATAACCATCCGAAAATGTCTTATTCATTTCTAAAATATAATTTTGATCTAAGACATTATCGGCATCAAACACGAAATAACCATCAAATGGTGCATAATCTTTTTCCATTTGATTGAGTAAGAACTCCATGGCATGCCCTTTTCCAATTTTTGTTTGATCAAATCGCTCATAGACAATAGCCCCCATCTTTCGAGCACATGCTGCCGTTTGATCCGTACAATTATCGGCGACAACAAAAACCGTGACCTCTCCTTGATCATACGTCTGTGTATTAATACTATCTATTAAATGATTAATGACTGTCTCTTCATTACGGGCTGCGATTAACACAGCAAAACGATGTGCTTTCGTCTCTTGATGAGGTTTATCTTTTTTCATCAAAGACACGATGACATACAAAAATTGATAACTATAGCAGATACAAAAAATAATGGCAATCACTAAGTTAATCAAAATAATCTTTTCCATAGTACTCTCCTTAATTGACCTAGCAGTCATTATAATACTTTTTAGAACTCACTCATTCACTTTCTTATGACTTAAAGACAACCTTTTTGTCTTTCAATTCATTTCAACAAAACAACATTATACCAGGATTTTTAGAATTTGACACTTTTTTTAAACCTGATGACATGCTTGTCACGGATAAAATGCTCTCTTTATTCTGGTCAATTTAACCACCACTCATTATGGTTTGCCATTTCATGGTTAACTAACCATCGTTAATTGGCCTCATTCTTAAATCTTCTCTTCTATATTTAAAAAGATACGACTCTTTTTATCAAGTCATCGTCACATATCTATACAAAAACTCCATCTTCTTTAGATTTTTTTCACACTAAATCCATAGTTTTTTCGACAAAAGGGACACAGTTATTTGATATTTAAAAGTAGGGGACTGATATGTGAGAATGTCTAATTAGGATATCAGATTGTCAATAATTCCCGTTATCTAATTCGACTTTTTTCTATCTTTTTTGCTCGAATTGCTTTAAAATAAGAAAGTATCAATTAAGTTAAACGTTCGAAATGGGACTCGCACATCTGTTGCGGTCCTTCTATTTTTTATCATAAGGGAGGGAATAATAATCATGAAAAATAATACATTACTAAGGATCCTAATCGGCTGTCTGACCACCTATGGAATCCTCTCTTGGGTCAATAGCCAAACAGAGTATTTACTAATAGCCATCATCGCTTCGATTGGTTGGCTTGTTATTTACTATTATCTGATTAAAAGGGAGACGTTTAAAACGGTGTTTAACTTTAAACAGCCGCTTCAATTGATTACCCTTTTAGTTACAGTTGTCGTCTTAGGCTGGACTAATCTGACAATTGATCGACCACTTTCTTTTTTAACGTCACCTTATTCAATTCATCTTGTTCCAAATGAAGAAGCTAATTCAATCGAAATCAATCAGATTAGTGTCAATAATGAAAGTATCGCATTAGAGACTTTTAATGATTCAACGGATTGGTCTTATAAAGAAACACTATCAACCACCTCGACCTCACCGCTGACGTTAGCTAATCTAACCAATGAATCGGTAAGTATCTCTTTTTTAAAAACGAATACTTCAGGAAAAGTTTCAATTTACCGAAATGAACGTCTTATTAAAACTGTTGATTTGTTCAGTACAACGGAGCAAGAAATTAAAATCAAAGTTTCTCGTGATCATCTTCTACTATTAATTCCAGCCTATATCGGGATGATTGGAAGTGTTTATCTTTCTTTATTAACATTAATCAATAGCCTCATTCGTAAAAAACAAGTTAAACTTCCAGGTTCAACTTTAAACTCAATGACCATTCTCTATTTTAGTTTACCAGCTTTATTCATTGCCTTATTTAAATGGATTGGGCTAGCCAATGTCAGCATCCGACCTCAGCTATTGGCTGGATTCTTTGTGTTGATCACGACTAGTGAAATATATTTATTTAAAAAATGTCACACAGATAACCATCAACAAGCCCGCAACTGGTGTCGCACCATCTTTTATCTTCTATTATGGTCGATACTTATGCTCATAATGATGCAAGTGATCTATTTCTTCCCAAACCTTGATGTAACGATGACTTGGATCGCTCATCACGTGAATTTAATGTTTTTAGCCTCAACGATTATTTTAGGGGTTAGTGTGCTTTTCTTCTGCTTCTTTAACAACTTAATTCTAGCGATTAGCCTCTCTTCTCTCGTGATGTTGATCGTGGCTATCGCCAACTATTATAAAATGTTAGTCGTTGGGGAACCGATTTATCCATCAGATCTATCGATGATTTCAAATATAGATGAGATTATTGGCTACGTAAAAAACCTCTTATCACCGACACTCATCATCGGACTCATCGTCGTCATTGCTTTACTTGTCGTCCTATCCTTCATTTGTCGCAAAGGCTTTAAATTGACGATGAAGCTAAGAGTCATTTTCTTCGCGATTTTTATCGCCTACTTAGCCTCAATTTTCTATTATGAAAAGTCACCACTTAAGCCTTTAGTTAACAGTACCGTTTACTTTACGAAGTGGAATCAGCTAAATAATTACCAACAAAATGGATTCTTATTTGGATTTATTACAAATCTTCAAAACGATTTAATGATCAAAAATGACCATTATACTGAAGCAAACCTACAAGAGATCATGGATTACTATACGAAGAAAGCCGAAGACTATAATGAATCAGCTGATTTAAGTCAACAACCTAACATCATTACCATTGTGAGTGAATCGTTAAGTGATCCAACCGTCTTCAACCAATTAACATTTAGTGAAGACCCGCTTCCTAATCTTCGTCAGTATCTAGAGACTTATTCGTCTGGTCATTTCTTATCACCGTTTAAAGGAAATCGAACAGCAAATGTTGAATTTGAATATTTAGTTGGGTTCACCAATTCGCTCTTACTTGAAGGAACCATTCCATTCCAACAAGCACTCAGCTCAAAACCTGAAATCCCATCCTTTATTTCATTTATGGATCAATTGGGCTACACCTCGGTTGCCATTCATCCGAATAATGCAGCCTTCTATAAACGCAGTCAAGTTTATCCAGCTTTAGGATTTGATGAATTCTTATCCATTGATAAAATGAAACATCTCGACTACATCGATAGTCAGAAGTATGTCTCAGATCAATCAGTCTTTGATGAGCTTTATGCCGAGTTAGAAGCAGCCGATCGCCCCATCTTTGCTTACGGATTAACCATGGCCAATCATATTGCCATTTTTGATAAAAAGTTTGGTGAAAATACGATTGAAGTCCTTGATGCTAATGGGGAACACAATACTGAAATGGAAACTTACGCAGAAGGGCTAAAGCAAACGGATCTTGCATTAAAAGAGTTTATCACTAAAATTGAAAACTACGATGAACCAACCTTAGTCATCTTCTTTGGCGATCATCTGATTAACTTCCAGTCGGACATTCATGAACAACATGGCTACATTGAAAAAGATACAGATGCTTTGCGTGCCAAACTGTTCTTTGAAACGCCACTGTTAATCATGTCGAATATGGATGATTTTCAAATTGAAAATATCGATGATGTCAGTCCAATTTTTATTGCACCCTTAATTTTACGTGAATTAAACTTACCCTTATCACCGTTCTATGTCTTCTTGTTAGATTTATATGAAGAATTTAGCGTCTTACATAACAATTTCAAATTAGATGCTAATCAAAACCAAGTGGATGAACTCACAGAGCATCAAGAGCAACTCTTATTAATACTTGAACTTATTCAATATGATATCCTTGAAGGAAAAGAATATACCTTATCTTCATTCTTTACCATCCCTGAATAAAAAAATCGGAGCGCCAACCGGCCTCCGATTTTTTTATTGATTGAAACTACCATTGACAGTTTTCTTCATCTTCATGTAACGAAAGTGGATGCCTTTGATGAACGATTCTTATTAAACACGAACTTGACGCTTCAAACGACTTATGATAAGACCCCTTTTAAAAAATGATACTAAAAAAATCTCCACTAACATTATCTCTGGTTAACTCAACAGAACATTTGGCACTAAAAGTCAGAACTTTGTTTTTTACTCTCTTTTTCTACAAATCTCACACCTTTAATGTTCTATAATTTCTTCAACAAGGTAGGTCATGAATAATAAAGGGGCGATCAAAATGATATGGATGATTCATTTATTTTTCTTTACCATCGGAATTTCTCTCATCCTCATTGGAACAGGGATGATTTTATTAAATTGGGTTCCGAAGAAATCCTCTCAACTTAAAGAGTTAAGCGAGCGATATGAGCATTCGATTGATGAAGATGAACTTTGCCTCTTTGAAGGTGGCTATCGGATCGCACTTGGAATCTGTTCAACCATTGCTGCAATGGTCCTCCCCTATCACCCTAATCCAATCCTTATTTATCTGATCATCCTTATGTGTTTCATGATATTCTATTGTCCAATCAAATATTTATTTTTTAATCCGTAAAGGAATAGCTTTCAGTCGGAAGGACTCTCTCTTAATCTTAACCTCCTTTCCGTTTACTCAACATTCACTTAATCCTCGCCACTCACTGAAACTTCCTTGCACTGAGATCAAAAAGGCTCTCTCAAAATCATCAGTATTTACAATTTAATAAACTATTAAATCACTCCATCTTTATGGTCCCATTTTGGTAAATCCTGATTAAAAAGGGGGACTCTCTCATTTTGAGACAGTCCCCCTTTTTTGTTAGCTATTTGGTCGCGCTTCATATTGTGTACGCATCGTTAGAATAAGGTGTTGATGGATTTGATGATTGAATGGGGTGAGTGGTTTATACGTCATTTTTTTGTAAAATAAAGCATCATTTCGTTGACGACAAGTCGATTTTAAATAACTTATAAAATCTGGGTGTGGCATCTCTTCAAGTCGATTTTTTCGTTCACTTGATTTCCCGTTCATAGTGACCGCGTATTTCCCCCCTGAAAACACATCGATTTCTAAATTCCCCGCTTGTTTATCAATCATTCTACAATCTCTCCCTTCGTCCTATTAATAGTATACGTTGAAGAGAATTAAATTATTTTTAAACTTTTGTAAAATAACGGTTAATTAACAAACTTGATTATTTACTACATGATTAACAATACGATGTGGTTTTAATCCTTCTTTATCTAAGTGACGCTTAATATTTTCAATTCCGTTATTCACCATATCTTGATGAAGATTCTTCTTAATGATGCCATCCACATCTAATCCTGTATAAAGGTAAGCAATAGCACAGAACATTCCAACAAGTTTTGTATGAGCCTTTACATTAATTTTTTCCACATCAAACTCGAGTAATAATTCACTATCATCTTTATCATGAATTAAACGTTTAAACTCTAACAGTTTTTGTTCTAATTCTTCTAATGAGCATGTTTCACTTTCTAGCATCCAATGACGTGCCATCTTTAAATCCGGATCACGTTCCAAACGGCTTAAAATTAAGAAAATCGCACGTAAAATTTGGTCATCATTTAATGCATTTTGTTGGCAAACAATTGAATCATTATTCATCGTTAAATAAAAATAAGAATTTAACATAGTCATCCATCCCTTCTTGATTACTACTTATCAATCTCGCACAGCGTGGCACATTCTCTTTTCTCCCCAATATATCGTACCTTTCTCCTGATTCTGATTACTTAAAATTATACCAAACAATTGCTCAAACTCCTACACCCATCTGGAATAAAACAACCATTTCTTTTTCAAGAAGTGATGATTTCAAGTAGTCTGTTTAAATGATATCCCCCCTGATAAAGGAGAAAGATACCTCGTGAAAAAGAGTCTCAAACAGTTTAAAAAAGATGAAGGTACAAGAGGCATCTGATGCGGTTCTCTTTATTGAGTTTATTTCTATTGTTTAGTTTAATTAGTTTATCATTCATCTTCTCAATACTTAAATCTATGGATATTATGCTACAACTCCCCTTATTGAAGGGCAATTCAGAGATATCTATCTCCTTGAAACGAAAAATCAAAGACTAACAAATCTAGATATTCAACCTGATTTCATTGTATTTAATAATGAGTTTAATAACTGATATTCCCTTAACTTGAATAAGGATCATCTCAACATTACAGTTACCAAAATATTATCATCATAGCCAACCCATTTCAAATGGATTCAACCTTAACTCCGATGAATGATCCACTCATCTTGTTCAGAGGCTATCACTACTATATCAATGAATCAAATCAGGTTATCATTTACACTCCTAAAAACAAACACCTTGAATTTGAACTAGACCATTCTATTGAAGCTATTTATCTGTTTTATTAATTGAACAATCAAAAGACTCCTTAATCTTTAGGAGTCTTTTAATCGTTCATTGTCATAAAAATAAAGCCTGTCACAAGGATCATTCTATGACTCACTCTGACAGACTTTATGATCATTTGTAGTCTAAGAAAAATGGAGGCGCCAATCGGATTTGAACCGATGATCAGGGAGTTGCAGTCCCTTGCCTTACCGCTTGGCTATAGCGCCCGATGTTTCGTTTTCTTCCCTTACATCATATTCTATGCGCCTAGGTATTAAATGATGACTATAACCTTTAAAAGAATGAAGCTTCTTTTATGAAAGACTTCATTCTTTAGGATTGATTCCATTTCAACGACTAACTAATGATGATATAAGTCAAAATATAAGTCAATCAGCTCAGGAGCTGCAACCTTTGTTCGGATTTTTTGAATTAATGCTTGTTTAATGGCTTGGTAGTGATGTGTCTTGGCTAGGCGTTGATGAATGTCTCTTGATAACTGCCAAAACCAATCTGATTCTAAAGGGGCTTGCTCTATTTGTTCATAATGAGTTAAAAAATAAGCACATGAATCTTGGTTCATGAAAAATTCAAAGCTATTCCTATCGAGGACACCACACGCAATAAGCTCACCAACTGCACATAAATCCTTTGGATGATGAGTGATATGTGCTTTAATTTGCTGCTCAAATTCATCATAAGCTAGCTCTAGTTTAAACTCAAAGGCTTGTCTAAGTAACTTGAAATTAAATTCTTTTTTTAATCGTCTTGTTAATGCCTCACTGACTTTCATTTGAAGTTCCTCATCAATAACTGGAGTTAAGGTTACTAATTCAAAGCTATCAATCTGTGTCAAATAAAGGTCAATCAATGGGCGTAATTTTTCTACCGGTTGACTTAAGAATGACGTGAACTGAATGTAGCAAGACTCAATCTCCTCATTTAATAAATATTTCTTAATAAATTGATGAGTGAGCTGTTCTTCTATTAAGTTCTCCACTGCTTTTGGAAACTGAGAAGATTGATTGAGTTGAGCTCTCAAAAAGTTGAGACAATCCGTTATCAAAATCATAGATGAACCATCATTAAACAACAACTGTAACATACTTAGTAGCTCTTCTTCCTTCAATTGAATTACTGAAAGAAGAGCTAAAGTGATCTTCACCATCTTTTGAACATGGACTTTCATCAGTGTCGTAAGATTAGGTTGGGTTAAGACTGCTAAAAGCTGTTTATAATAAAGAATTAACTCATTGACATGAGGGGTTTGAAACTGTTTTCGATTGAGGCGTTTCATGAGATGCTTGAGTTCTTCTTCACCCATATATTTAATAATCAAATGCACGGTAAAGGAGTCTAACTCCTCACTATTATGATACAAACGTGCTTCAATATAACTTTTATACAAGTGCGAAACTTCTAAATATTGATCAATCACGAGTTGATTTTCATGCATAAATTCAAATAATTCTTGTGCCTTAAAATTTAACCTCGCGAACGCTTGGTCTTGATTCGGCAATTCATTAATGAGTTGAATCATATCATTTAAGTATTTATAAATAAAATAAAAGTTACTCAAATCCGCTAAAAAGGCATATTTTCGTTTAAACGAGGCAGGTAGATGATGATACATCAACTCTAAATTCAATTGACGAATTTCATCCACAATCTGCTGTGATTGCTCACTGCTTAACAATCGTTGAATCGTGCGACCGGTCCAATAACGATTAAACTGAGCAAGAAAATGAAGTAAATAATGTTTACATTTAAACGCCTCTACCGCTGTTTTCTTATACAAATCATAGGCTAACAATAAATTCCCATGCTTAAATTGATAGTAGGCACGGTGATAATGTTGCCAAATCCCATCTCCTTGGTTCATGCACTCGGTTAAGACACTCGTATACGGTGGCAGCAAATAATTTTTATCATCATTTTGAATAGAATGCACCGATCCATCTGGAAATTTAACCGTCCTAATCCCTGCTTTGTTAAGTTGCCAACACGTCCGTTCATCTAGAACATAAGGTTTAGATAAGTTTAAGACTCCCATTTCAGTCACTTCTTCTTTGATTAGATGCCTTAAATCATTTAAGCGGACTCGATTTAATTCATCAAGAGGCGTGAGTCGCTCACCAAGCTCATTATCATCGCTAGAATAGCGATATAATTCATCAAGATTTAGTTTTGAAAGTGCCTGAAAAAATGTTAAATAGCGTTGTTCATACGTTGCATCATCCACATTCGATAAAAGATGGTTCACATCAATCACATGGATGCCTTGTGACTTATAATAATCAAAGTTATTTTGATCCAACGTTTGCTCTAAATATAATAGATAAACGGGTTGAAAACTACTTCCCTGTAATTCTTTCACCCAATTTAAAATAAGTTTCATATTTCGATCGTTTAATGAGTATCCAATAAAAAGTGTAATATTTGAGGCGATAATGGATTTCACCATCGTTTCAATGAGACGAAACTGACTACTATAAGAGAGATAGTCATTCTCTTTTAAGACCACATTTTGATGTTTCACATCGCCATGCATTTTAATGAGGAATTTCTTAGTTCGCGTTTGCGATACTTCTTCATCTTTTGCAATGACATCATAAAAAAGTCCTCGCGCATAAATCGCTTGCTCAAGTAAATCATCGTAATTCGTTGTAATGAGATGAATCGGATTTAAGTTTAAGATTTCATCATGAATTTTATTACTTTGTAAATCGAGATCAAAAATATCTCGTAATAAATCATAATACTCTTTATGTCCACGCAGGTTATAATATTTTTGTGGAATTCGTAAGTATTCATTTTGCGAATAGCGTTCTTTTTGTTCTGAAAATGGACCAGAAAATCGATCAATGACTTCTTTCCATGATGGAAAATTAGATAACATCGAAACACCTGCTCCAACAACGATGACTAGCTTGTTATCTTCTGATGCCTTTTTGATAATCCGTAAACTTTCTTGCGTAAAGGACTTCACCTCCCTCACCTCCATTATTACCAATTTATGTAATTTCCGATAATTACATACTCCAATTCATCTCTGAATTTACAATAAAATCAGATTTAGAAACGTTCAAAATTAAAATCGTACTTAGGGTTTAAACAGTTAAATAATCCTTTAGCCTTCATTATGGTCCGTTCACACACCTCTCTTAGCCAAAATATCTATTTCTCCTGATAAAAGCATCTCATTAGGATAAACTAAATTTAGATTAATACTGGGAGTGATTGAAATGAGTTTAAAAGAGACATACGAAGATTTACAACAAAAGGCTTCTAAAATCAAACATGAACTAGCATCACTAAAAACTGAAATGACCCTATTAGAAGAAAATATTCATGGGATTGAACTTAATCCAAATTTTTTAGAAACAGACGTACAGCCTCTTTATGAATCGCTTTGGAATTTGCAAATGGCTTATAAAAAGCGTCAAACGGAATTAAATACTGTAACACTTCAACTGAATCAACTTGATCACATTCTTGAAGGTATCATGGAAACTGATCAAATGATCTAAAAAAAACCACCAGTAGAACTGGTGGTTTTTTTTTATTCGAAATAAATGGGATGATAACTAATAATATAACTTTCATTTCCATCATGTTGAAGGGTTACACTTGCCACCCCAACTTGATGACACTCAATAGATTGATGCCAATTTTTAATTAAAGAGATGGGTTCTATCACTGTTTCATCCACTTCATATAAATCTAAATCAATCGTATAAGTTCCATCATCATTGAACTGACATTGATAAATTTCAGGATAGATTTGATAGGTTTTTAACTTAATATCTGGTCGTGCCACATAATCTCCTAAATCAATATAGATTCCTGACAATTGTGCCTCTTGATTAAAATACTGCTCTATCAATGAAAACATCATTTTTTTATCAAAAGAAGCATAGGCTTCATCTTCACGCCACATCGGTTCAACCATCGCCGGATAGTCTAACTGCAAAAGTTGTGAGGAAAAATTTAATAGTTGTAACGAACAGTCGTCTCCTTCTTCATAATCAGCAAAATGTGTAACAGTCAATGCCTTAAAGTATTCATTTAATTCTGCGACTTGTTCATTCGATAGTGGAATCGTCCATTCATCTTCTCGATCATCTAATCCCTCATCTACTTTTTTACCATTCATTGAACAAGCTACCAAGCAAAGAGTCATTAACGAAAAACAAATCACACTCATTATTTGTTTCATTAGATTTCCTCTCCTTTAAGAGTCTCTATGACTTTGATAGTACATTATATTCAATGATTCGCCTAAACTTGACATATTAAAAAGCTATGACAACAATTAGCCATAGCTTCTTTAGTGATGAAATGAATATTTATCTAGACATTCCGTTACCATTTATATGTGAAAATAACACCTAATATTCCTCTTTTTGATCTGCTTCAATCATCAGTCTAGCTAAATGATTAACGGTATTTCCCCAAGTACAAAACATTAAATCAATTAAATCATCGCATCCTAAAAAAGCAACAGCGCTCTGTGTATCCCGCTTCAAGTCTTTTATTTGAATATCACAATTATCCACCAGTTCAGTATGTGAAGGGGATATCACATACTGAACCGATTCTTTTAAACGATATTCTTCCTCTAGTTCAAATACCTCATGATGGTTCTCCATCGTTGTCAAAGAGGCATTTTGAGGACTTGGTGTCGAATTCACTTTAAATGACGTCACAATCGCATGCGTGATTTCGCGTGCATTCGTAAAATTTCCGTGTAGAGAAACTGAAATTTGTGTCAAACATTGATTAGAAATAAGCATCGCATACGTTTGACTTCCAGCGGTACTCATCGCCTGCTCGATAATCACAGCTGGATAACCATCGATCATGGCTTCAGTCATCGTTTTAATTGAAAATTGATGTTGCATAATGCCAACCATCCGTTTTAAAAAGGCTAGTTTGTCTGTCTTCGTTTGAAAAGATGCGTCATTAAGTCGTTGACTACTAATCGTCACGGTTAGAGGCGCGATACTATAATCATGATACTGATTCGCCTCATAAGCAATAAACTCATAACCATCACAATTGGTCATCGTATTCAAATGATTTGGTACACAGATACTGTAATTTAAAATATCATATTCCACTAAATTTCCATAAGCATACTCACGAGCAGCATATTTTCCTAACAACTCTTCTAAATTTAAATTTAGTCCCTGAAAAGTCGTACAGAATTGATGATTTAATCTCATGAACCCATTTCCCCTTTTATCAAAGATATTCGATTGTAGTCGTCTTTTTTACTACATTGTCATTGTATGGTTCACCTCACCATTTTAGACATTATTTTTAAAAGAAAACGCATAAAAAAGATGTCTCCCCTAAAGCAAGACATCTTTCTATCCTCTCATTCCACTGACAGATAAAATCTTATATTCAATTTCTTGACACTCAAACGTTGTTAAAACTGAACCTTCTAAAATCAGATGGCCTAATTCTGAAGTTTCACCCCATTTTCCTTCAAATAAGTTCACCTCATGATCAGGGACAATCATCACATTTAAAATAAGATGATCTGTTAAATTTAATAATTTGACTTTATCATATAATTTAATTTCTTCACCTTGTTGTAATTTCCGCACTTTTTTGAACGACTGACTCTGATTCACTGTCTGCTTTCGTTCTTTAGCTGTCGATAAATAATGCTGTAAATACGCCCTCTCTTTTCTTTCCATAACTCCCCCATAAACAAATAAATCTCACGTTACATTGTACAAGCATTAGAAAAAAATGTAAATCATAACCCTTCAATTTTCTTATGAAGCAAATAGCTCCTCCTTTATTTCGACATCTCCTTAAAAATAAATCTTTTTCCTTGATTCATTTTATCGGACTTCGTGAATTGACTCGTTAATCCCTGTGCTCATTTTGTAATCATTTGTCACTCTAATCGTAAACCAAAAACGTGCTTAATATAATGTATCAAACTTATCATAAGAGAGAGGGTTGACCTATTTGAAAAAAATTATCGCTACATTATCTCTATCTATCACGGCCTTACTCGTCGTCTTTGTCTTACAATATAACTCTGGTGCCAAAACAACAGAAGAAGCCATGACTATAGCGGGTTTAAGCGCTCTTGAAGTCCTTTATGAGAAAAAGACGGAAGAAGGATCGATTCTACTTTATCGAGTACCAGGTGAAGAACAGATTTCTCTTGCATTTTTAGATCGTAGCTTTTTTGGTTATGAATATATCGATGGTTCGATTCAATATGAAACAACGACCCTAGAAGAACAAGCTGGGTTAACTTATGTCGCTCTTCGTCAATCGGATGATATTCCCTATACGATTTATGCTGGGGTCACTAAAAATCCTGACTTATTTGAAGTGCTTGTGACGGAACCAACCTTTAGCATTGCTCATAGTGCCAAAATCTTTGAATCAGCCGTTGAAGGAACTTATATCTGGATGGCTTACTCGCCCGATTTTACAGGTGATAATTTTTCATTAATCGGTTTAAGTGAAGCAGGGGATATCATTGGTCACTTAGAACACGATGGAACGACATTAACCATTCATTCCATTGATCCATCCGAAGCACAATAAAAAATATTCCCATTCAAGCGAAAGGACACCGTAATGGTGTTCTTTTTTATTTTATTTTTATATCCCTACTCTCCCTGTACAACGATGAATTCCAATTCATCCATCATACTGTCCTATTCAGAGGATAATTAATGGTTTGAGTTTAACCTTTCTTTTCTAACAGCTCATCATGTTTTCCTTACTCAATCACCTATCCATTATTCCTCAAGAAGATTTGATCAGCTTTTAAATGGTTGACAAGCGATGAAGCACAATGAACGTGGTATGCCGTTGCATGATTTAATCAATACCTAATAACTACTTTTGTCCTTGAGATAAATTCCCCCCCTCTTCGGTATCCTGTCCATCTCTTAATTGAGTACTAAATTGATAAGTGTCATTTTCCCACACCTAGTTGGACCAACAATGGAGTTTGATACTCATCTTATTCCCTGCTCTCTAATGCTACTGTTATAACAAAATTTTGATTAACTTGTAAGCATACAAAAAAGACATAGGTTCTCTTTTTCCCCTATGTCTGAACTTATTTAAATGAATTAATGGAAATCCCTCCTTAATAAACAAACTCCGTATGCGTCCATTGACGGAAAAAATTAATATCCCGAATGCTGCCATCAGAGTTTAATAAACCTAAGTAAACTCCATCATTTTTTCCAACTTTCCAAATCGCATTGGCTGTATTATCTTTCGTTGAAATTCCCATGTCCTTAATACATTGAATAAAAATATCTTTTCCAACTCCAAATGTTTCAGTGATATAAGCCACTAAATAAATATCAATCGCACTAGCTCCTAGTTCACAAGGATCTTTACTTAAAAGGTGTTCTTTCAAAATTTCAGGCCAATCTTCTTGATAACTTTCTAATAGTAAGTCTTGGATTTCATTAATACAATATGACTTATAACAACGTTTCTCCCACTGACGTAACATTGAAGCATCTCCGTTTAATTCAACTAAATGGGTTAGCATCGTTTTTAATCCACATAGCATTGGAATAACTTTCGTGGTTAACGAACGCCCTTGTAAATGATCTGGTAATACAATTTTTAAATTCTCATCTTTCATAACCTCTCCCCCAATTAATGTAAACCCTTTCTTTTTTGTTTTTCACGTTTATTATATGACCTCTTGTCGATTATTTCAACAATGGTTGATGAAGATTTTTAAATTTTTCTTACATTTCTGATAAAGGTCGTTCTGACTTATGAAAAAAGAGCCCTTATCTACTGTCCAATATATGACATAGGGCTCTTTTTTGGTTCCTAATTCTTTAAAACTTTCTCTATTTTAACGGAATTCGCAAACTCCATGCTGGCGCTTCTTCACTTAATTCAGGCATCAAAAGAATAACAATCGTATAAGCTTTTGATGTATCAATATAGTCAATTCTGACACTATATAACCCTTGCGATTGATCTTCTACCGCCATCACGATTGTCCTTCTCGTCGAGCATAATCATTCAACTCTTCATCAAATAAAACAAGACTACTTAAATTATGTGGCCAATAAGTATCTGGAAGTCTAAAGATAATCTTCACTTCATCCTCCATTAATTCAATATCTTCTATCATTACTTTTTCAGTTGAATTTACCCATATTTCTTCTCCAATAAACTCAGTTAGAATTTTAAATTCGGTTGATTTTTGTAAATTCAAATAATAAATGACTTCATCTAATGCAAATCCTGAGGCTAATTCCTGATCAGTTGGTTTTCTTGTAATCGCTTGGTATTCATCATCAATCACTTGAGTGTTTGGTGTTTGATAAATCTGATAATGAATTTTATCTTTCACAATATAACGATACGGCTCGGTTGTTCTGGGATAAATCTCAATCCACTCTAAATCTGACCAATTCGAATTCACTCTTAATTTGAAAGTTGCCTCTTTTTTCTCAGAATCAAAGCTCCCTTGAACATCATCTACATCGTAAAGCTCTTCATTTGAACCCTTAATGACCAAATCTCCTAGTTCATAAAAAACGTCATCAGCCGATTCCCCTTCAACACTCATATAAATCGTATTAGCTAACTGGCTTTTTACGACTTGATTAGCTGAAATCATTGTCCTTTCATACTCTATTGTAGCATCCGGATTCAAACGTTCTCCTCCTAATAATTTAGAGGCTTTAAATTTAAAATTCCATTTTCCTTTTAATGACTCAAATCCACGTGTTAACTGACTAATTCTTAAATCAATGGTAACTTCATCTGGTAAATGAAGATCGCCCATACTTGCTTCAATAATAATGGCTCCGGTTTTCTCATCAATTTGGCGAACTTTTGGACTATTAGCCATCGTTTTTTTCCCATTAACGAATAAATAATAATCTAAATTAAAAAAATCATTTTCATTTAATTTCTCATAGCCAGCTAAAAAGTCACTCTCTACCGTTAGTGCCATCATTAAAAGATTATCATCTAATACAACTTCATCTAGTGTTATAGTTGTTTCTTCATCAACTTCTGATACCCCAATCATTTTAGCCACTTCTTGAAACCTTCCGGTTGGTTCCCCAAATAAATGTGCCGAGAACGCATTGAATGATTGCGTCATTTCTTGTAATGCTTTTGCCACCTCTGGCTGACTTAATCCAATGATACCTACGATTCCAACAGAGGCTGCTATTGACATCGTTTTTTTCCACTTCATCGGTTTTTTATGTTGCTTCATTTCAGTTTTAGCACGCGTTATCCCTTTTAATACGGCTTCTTCATATGCTTTTGAATTCATTAGCAACTCCCCTCCTTTAACATCAATCGAAGTTCTCGCTTCCCTCTTCTTAAATGACTCTTGACCGTATTTGAGCTCATTCCAAGTTGAGTTGCAATTTCCTCAATACTTAAATCATCAAAATACTTTAAATGAATGACGGATTGATATTCAGGTCGTAAGTTCTTGATGGCTTCATGCAAATCGATTTTTTCTTCAATTGAAAAAACATGATGATGCTTCATCATCCCTTCATCAAGTTCTAAAAAATCTACTTTTTGAATCGAATCAAGCGCTAAATTCATTAAAATTTTGGTCATCCATGTTTTAAAATACTTAGGTTCCTTCAACTACCCAATCGTTAATAACCCTTTATAAGCTAGTTCTTGGATTAAATCCAAAACTTCCTGATCATTCTTCACATATCGATAAGCAATCTGAGTAAAATAGCCCTCATAACGCTTCATTAATTCTAAAAATGCTAAATCATCTTGTTTCATTGCTTTTTTAACCAGTTGTACTTCCTCTAATTGACTATAATCTCGACACCATGGCATCATGATAACCTTTTTCATTTCATCCTCCTTATAATCTGACTTTTGGATCCACTCTCTTAGACAGAATTTCATCTTAAAAAGTTGCAAATAAATATAAAAAGACCAAAAATTTTGGTCTTCTAAAAATCTAATCCTTCTTCATTTAATTCTTTTAAAATTTCTTGACGCTCAAGGAACTTAAGAATAGACTGGCGAACAAAATAGCTTGCAATTAAAGCGATAGCTCCTGGTAAAATAATCACAAGACCTGGTACCATCAATAAGCAGAATAACATGCTCACAATCACTCCAAAGGCTTTAATAGATTCTAAAAAATAAGCATGTGTAAATAAAAATGAATTTTTAATAATTGTGAATGTCTTTAATTCATACTTTGCTAATAAAGCACACATATAAATACTAATCATAATGACCTCAAAAGCAACTAAAATCATGATAATCAATGAAAGATTAAAGCCATCTTTTAATGAGGAAAGCCCCATCATAAAATAAGTGAGACTACTAAACCACAAAATTCCTAAGACAAGTGTAATCCAAAGTGATTGAACAAAGTTTTCTTTATAACTTTTGATAAAATCAGAAACTATCTTAGGCTCTTTTCCACCTACTTTTTTACCAGCCACATAAAGTAACGCAGTTGTCGATGCGCCAATTGTTAGGATAGGCAAACACCCAATAAGCCATAAAATAGATAGAATTGCCATATCACTTAATGTGTAAATCAATTTAAAAAATAAATTATCATCATACTGTTTTTCCATTTTAAAATCCCCCCTAAAATCAGTCAACTATCTCAACATCTTTTTAATCGTTATTATACCATTTATAGGTAATTTTTTCTTCACAAATTGTTGCAATTTTTGTGCTTTTTATGATAACTTCATCATATGATTTAAAAGAAGGCAATACTCTCTAATTTCAACTTCATTTTGTTTTTGTATTTTCACTTATATCGTCAAGAGATGATTACTCTACAATCAGCAAAAAGAAAACAGGTCCAAAACTTTGGACCTGTTTTCTTTTGATTAACCTTTAAATGTTTTCCAACAACGAGTCTCCATTAAGCTAAACTCGTTAGGTTCAAGTTCTATTAATCGTGGATTAATCACGTAAGCATAGGCTTTTTTAATTTCCCCACTAGCAGTTTTAACATCAAGAATTTTACGATCATACATATTTTCTGGATGATTAGGAGCAATATACCCTTCAATCACATCGAGTGGTGGAAGAACCTTGTCTAAATTTTTAACATAGAATAATTGTCCCTTTACCGTATGAATTCCATCTGCTAATGCAGGATAATCTTCCTTACGATAATAATACAACTCTCCTTTTACACTGGCAGCTTCATGATGCTCTAAGTTTTCGTGTAAGATATCAATATAGTTGCGCTCTCCCAACATCAATGTTCCATAAACGAAAATAGGTAACTCATTTTCTTGATGTGTTAGCATACAGCTCCTCCTGTTTCTTTAACATCTTCTTCTACTTGAATGGCTGTTTTAATTAACGTCGTTAACCCTTTAACAATTTCATCACGTGACATCGATGGCATCGTTGGTTTATCGACTGTTTGCATTGGTAAATATGGAATATGAACGAATCCAGCTTTTAAGCTTGGTTGATGTAGGGCTGCATAATGCAGTGCTCCATACATGATATGGTTACAAACGAATGTTCCTGCTGTATTCGAAACAGCAGCTGGAATTCCAGCTTCTTTCATATCACGTACCATTGCTTTGATTGGTAAAGTTGAGAAATAAGCCGCTGGTCCCTCTTCAAAAATCGAACGATCAATCGGTTGTTTTCCATCATTATCAGGAATACGAGCATCATCTTGGTTAATCGCAATGCGCTCAACGGTAATGTTCGGACGTCCACCTGCTTGTCCCACACAAATCACAACATCTGGTTGCTCTTCTTTTAAAATTCCGTATAACACATCAATACTACGATCGAAAACGGTTGGAATTTCACGTTTTAAAATTTGTACCCCTAAAATTTCATCTGGTAATTGTTTGACAGATTCTGTTGCTGGGTTAATGGCTTCTCCACCAAATGGATCAAATCCAGTGACTAAAATCTTTTTCATCGAAAATTCCTCCTCAAATTAACAAATTAAAATGCTAAAAAACGCATTAAAATAATATGAATAATTAACATGATAACCGCAAATGGAGCTTGCGCTTTAATGACACCGTATTGATTTTTAATATCTAAAATTGAAGCGGGAACGATATTGAAGTTTGCCGCCATTGGCGTTAATAATGTCCCACAGAATCCTGCAGTTAAAGCAAGGGCACTTGCAATTAATGGATTTGCCCCTAATGCAAAGACAAATGGAACTCCAATTCCTGCTGTAATAACTGAGAAGGCTGCAAAGGCATTTCCCATAACTGCTGTAAATAACGCCATACCCACACAGTACGCCGTTACCCCTAACCAAATGTTCCCGGTAGGAATCACTTGACTTACTCCACCAGCAATCACATCACCGACACCAGCAATCGTAAATAAAGTTCCAAGAGCGGCTAAGATTTGAGGTAAAATCGCTGTTGGCCCAACTTGGCTTAATAAGCGAGTCGCCTCAGAATTAGCTTCCCCAATACTTGATTTTGAAATCAATAAGATGACAATTAACGCTCCAATACCACTTAATCCAATGGCATTGTACGATCCTAGGTTTGTAAACTGGGCAATCACGAATGCTAAAATTGCTAAGACTAACGCTGGAATAAATAATTTATTTCCAATCTTAGCTGCTGATTCTTGTTTGAACTCTTCTGTCGTTGTGTTGAAGCTAACTAGTTTAACCTGTTTTGTAGCTGATAAGATAGCCATTACAATAATTAAAACTCCAACAATATTAGCTGGAATATAGTCACCTAAAATAAAGATAATCCCTAAAATCGACCAAAATAGAGCCGTTCCAACACGTGCTTGTTGTCCTTTAGTACGTAAAGCTGAGACAGCTAAGGAAACACAAATTAATCCAATAATCGCATAAATAACAAATAAAAGTACATTCGTCATTAGTTATTTCCTCCTTTCCTACTGCTCACACCATGTGCGCGTTGCATTTTTTTCTCGTTCAGTTTAAACTGAATAACCCCAAGAATTAAGGCAATCACTGCGATTGGTAACGTATACAACGCAATTGTTGTTGGTCCTTGCTTTGAATCAACCGTATAACCTAATTCATTTAAAGTTCCGACAATTAACATTACTCCTGAAGCACCAATAAATAAGTTTTGTCCAAAGAAGTTCCCATAGTTTTCAGCCGCTGCTGTTAACCCTTTAATGCTTTCAGAATCTTTTTCATTTAACTCTTTATAATTAGCGCGAGCTGCTCCTTCAGCCATTGGTAAAACTAATGGACGACCAAATTGAACATGGCCTGACATACGAATACTTAACGCTGCCATTAATAAACGAAATACTAAGTAAATAGAAAGAACACCATCTGCTTTTGCACTTTTTAATTGACTAATTAACCAAGCTGCGCGTTCTTTTAGACCATAACGCTCCATTAATCCGATAACTGGTAACGTAATGACAAATAACGTCATATAACGATTGGCAACGAAAGCTTCCCCTAACTTTGTTAAAATTTCATTAAAATCTAATCCTCCAACAAATCCTGTGGCAATCCCTGCTACCACAACGATGGCCAGTGTGTCGATTTTTAAGATGAACCCAATAATGATGATAAAAACACCGATTAAACTTAACACATCATTTCCTCCTTTGATTTCTTTGTCTTAAAAAAATTATAACACAATTTTGACACATTCCGACATATATTTTATGGAAATGAAGTTGATTTTTCCATAAAAATAATACAAATCACTATCTCTAACAGTTATTTTGTCTATAAACAACACGAAGAACCGTATTCTTAATTTGATATCTAAAAATTTATAAAAAAACAAAGAAAAACCTGAGAAATCAACACTAAAGTGATAGATTTTCTCAGGTTTTTCAATGATTAAGCTCTTTTTCACCCTCTAAATTTGATAAAACTTAACGTCTTCGTACTATTTTCTAAAATAAGCCTGACTTCCTGCACCATCCGTTTCAACAATCAATTTAGCTGGAATTCTTTCTTTTAATTCATTCACATGTGAAATTACACCAATTAATCGACCATGATCCTGTAACTCCATTAAAATATCAATTGCTTGATCAAGCGACTCCGAATCAAGCGTTCCAAATCCTTCATCAATAAACATCGTATCTAATTGGATTCCTCCAGAATTTTGTTGCACTGTATCTGAAAGCCCTAATGCAAGTGCTAGCGAAGCTTTAAAACTCTCACCACCTGATAATGTATTAACGGGACGATTGTTGCATGTATGACTATCGTAAACATCTAAATCTAATCCTTTACGCCCTACACCTTTAACCTCTTCACGACGAAGTAAATAGTAACGTCGTGAGGTCATCTTCTGAAGTCTTACATTAGCTGCCGCTAATACCTCATCAAAATAGCTGGATAACACATATGTTTCAAAAGACATCTTTCCACCACTACGTCCATTAGCTAATGAGTCTAACTCACCAACAATCGCATACTCTTGTTCTCTCTTTTGAATGATTTGATATTTTTTTGTGATAGAGGCTAGAATCGTCTCATTTTGTTCAAGGTTCGCCATTAATGTCGCACGATCTTTCGTTATTTCAACCTTTCGACGATCAAGTTCAGCCATCATTTCTTCCAAGACACTTAAATCGACACGATCTTTACCTTTTAATTCTTCTTGAAGTATTTCTTGCATCTTCGTTGCCGTATGAAGCTCTTGATAATAATTTTGAACCTGTTGCTCAAGTTGAGCTAATAATTCAATCCATTGTTTTGCCTCTTCATAACGTTCAACTGATTCAAAATAAGTTTGAATTTGTTCAAAAAAGACCTCATTAGATTGTTCAAACTGTTCAATATAATAAGCTAATTGTTGATTAACTTCTTCGATAGCCGCTTTTAAACCAGCGATTTGTGTCGTGACTCGTTGATAATCTGCTTCACTTGAAGAAATATTTTGTTCCAGTTCAACTTTTCTCAATTCGACCTCACTCATCATTTGATTTAATACCTCTAATGAACGGTAGTTTTCTGGGATACTTTCCTCTAAATCTTTTTTTGAACGCTGTTCAGCTTTATAACGGTCCCGTTGCTCTTGAAGTACACCTTGCTTTTGATCAATCTGCTGCTCTAATGGTTCAATCTCAAGCTTCAATTGTGTCAATCGTTGAATCTCATTCTCTAATCTTTGAACGTCTAAATGAACTTTTTCAATTAATTGTACTAATTCATGAGTCTCTTTTCTTAACGCCTCACTTAACTGATCAGCCACTTCTTGATTTAATCTGAAATCAGATGAAACGACATGTCGTCCTTGTAATGTTTGAACCAATTCATTTAATGAGCGTTGCTCTTCTGATTGGGTAGTCTGTAACACTGTTAGCTCCTGTTGGACTTGACGCACTTTATTTTCTAATGATTCTACGTCAAAGCGAAACTGATCAAGCTCGTTTTTCGACAAAATCTTCTCATCACTACGACGTGGATTTGGATGGTCTAAAGACCCACAGACCGGACAAGCTTGACCCACCTTTAATTCATTCGCTAATCGTATGGCGGCTGCATTAATGAACAACTCAGCTTGATGTTCATAAGCGTGACGCTGAGTCGTAGCGTCACTCATCAATTGCTGATAATAAATCTGCTGTGTTTCAATCAAATTCGTTGTTTTTTCATACGAATGGAGTCGATTAACCAGTGACTGAACATATTCAAAATCTTCATTTAATTTCAACTGTTTCAAATTTAACGTATGTTGTTGATCTTTAAAAGTCGCTAATTGCAATGTCAATTGCTCCAATTGTGAAACTTCTTGACGTAACACGATTAAACGACCTTCTTCGACTTCAAGTTCTGTCTTTAATGTCTGCCCACTTTTTTTAAGACTCTCAAGTAACTGCTGTTTTTGTTCTAACTGAGTAACCCCCTCGATATAACGTGATAAGTCACTCTTTGACTCAATTAAACCAGCAATTTCCTGTCTTAATGATTCAATGGCAGTGTAGCACTTTTCTACTAAAATGAACTCTGTTTCACACTCTTTTAATGAGTGCATTAACTGCTGCTGTTTCGTTGCTGTATCCTGTTGCAGGACTTGATATTTCAGACACTCATTCTCTAAATTAATGAGACCTTGTGCAGATTTTGCCTCTTGTATCTGTTTTTCTCGTTCTGAAATCGAGGCTTGATAATGATTTAATTGTTCTAGTGTTTGAATCACTTGTTCATATTGTGTAAACTTCTCATTCAATCTCATTCCCGCTTCATGATGAGTGCGATGCTCTTGTATCATTTCATCTAAGCGATTTGACATCTCAGTTAACGTATTCGCCGATGCTTTCCAAACGGCTTGCTGATCTTTAGCTATTGCTAATACGTTCGTTAATGGCTGTTCTAGCTCAATCACATGTTCTTCATCCGTTTTAATGAGCTTTAACTCTGCCTGAATTGACTTTTGTGTATCTGCCACCTCTAGCTTCAGTGCATTGGCCTGTTGAGTTAGCTGTTCCTGAATCGTTTTATAAAAATCAGTTCCAAAAATCTTACGTAAGATCTCTTCTTTATTCGTTGTATTCGCAAGCAAAAATTCTTTAAAATCTCCTTGTGGAATCATCACAATCTTACGAAATTGCTCAACTTTCAATCCAATGATTTGTTGAATTTGCTCTTTTACCTCACCATCCTTCGTTATTGGCGCCTGCTCACTTCCTACCTCTAGTAACTCCACTGTTGCAGGAACCTCTCTAAATCCATCCCCACGCTTTTTCTTTTGAAGTTGCTGGGGGGCACGTGTAATCTGATACGTTTTATCCTTCACTCTAAAACTAAACTCAACCTCAGTTTTTAACTCACTATCCTTTGCAAAATCACTGCGGAGCTCTTTTCCTGTACGACTACCTCCACTCGTTTCACCATAAAGCGCATAACAAATGGCATCAAAAATCGTTGTTTTACCTGCACCCGTTGGTCCTGTCACAACAAAAATATCTTGCCCGTCTAAATCTTCCTTAAAATTCAACGTCGTTTGCTTCGCATAAGGCCCAAAAGCCGTAATCTTTAATGACAATGGCTTCATGTTAACACTCCCCTCTCAATTGTTGAATTAATTGTGTAATGAGCTGAGCTCCTTCTTCATGGATAGTTTCTCCCTTGTGATGTTCGTAAAAATCAGCAAACAATTGCTCAGGTGTTTTTTGTTCACGAGCTTGCTTTGTTAATCCGCTTCCTTTAAAGTCACTATTATTTTCAAGGAGATCAAGAATCATCACATTCGGATACACTTGACGTAGCTTTGCCATCGGTTCTAATAATTGGCCTTTATCCGTTAAGATGACACGTAAATAATCCTCGCTACCTGGTTGATTCAACAAATCATCTAACTGTCCTGTTAACGTTCTTAAATCACGTCTTGGCGTTAACGGTAAAAGTTCACACGTTAGCTCTCCTGTTCCACTTAAATCAATCATCGTGACCGATTTTTGATAATTTTCTTCTGAAAATGAATACTTGAGTAACGAACCGCTATAACGAATTTTATCACTACCAACTTTTTGTGTTCGATGTAAATGTCCGAGGGCGACGTAATCAAAAGGCTCAAAATGTGTAGCAGAAACAGACTCTTTTCCCCCAACCACTAATTTTTTCTCTGAATCTGATTCTTGTGGGTCCTCTCCACCAACAACAAACGCATGCGTGACTAACACGTTACGCTCTTCCTTATTAATCGGGTTAGACTCAAGTGTGACCCTCATTGCCTCATCGAGTGATTTAATGGTTTCATCTTGATGGGCTTCACGTACAACCGCGTAATCAGCAAAGGGAAGTAAATAAACATTCACAGGTCCATGCTCATCATGTAAAACTACTTTTTTCATCTCTTTCGTATAACGCCCCGCTACATAATAATGAGCAGCTTCAAATAATTCATGACCAAAACTAATTAAATCCGCCCCATCATGATTGCCTGCCACCGCTAAAACTGGCGTCTTTAACTCCATTAATACATCTCTTAAAAACTGACTATACAATGAAACCGCACGGGCAGGTGGAACACTTCGATCATAAATATCTCCTGCTAACAAAACAGCATCTGGTTTATACTTTTTAACATACTCTTTTACCTGCTCTAACACATACTGTTGATCCTCAATCATTGAAAATGAATTAACAATTTTACCAAAATGTAAATCTCCTAAATGTAAAAACCTCAAACCAATTTCCTCCTCAAAAAAGCGAATATTTGTTCTCATTATAAGCTTTTTTTACAAGAACCGTCAATGAAATTAGGTTCCAAACTATCGACAAGTTTCTTACTTTATTACCAAGGAAATACATACAAAAAAATCGTCAATTGACAATTTTTTTATCCGAATTTAAACACAACCTGGTATCCCATCTAGTGATAAAGATATAAAACTCATCCTATGACTTTGGATATTCGACTACGATTGATGACTAATGGCCCTTATGAAGATGTTATATTAACTAATTATGTCTTCCTCAAGATTTCACACTCCTGCTGTCTTGTGATTTTTATTTAAAGTAACACAGGTTATATTTTGACAGCTACTATATAAGTCCAGATAAACTTTCTTCAGAGAAAATTTAAAGCCCTAGTAATGGAAGAATAGACTTCTTTCAGAAATCGCTAGGTGACCCAAGCCCTAGTAATGGAGGAATAGATTTCTTTCAGAAATCGCTAGGTGACCCAAGCCCTAGTAATGGAGGAATAGATTTCTTTCAGAAATCGCTAGGTGACCCAGCCCTATCAGTGGATGATACATTTTCTTCCAAAATGCTAGGGAACCCATTCCCTAGCAATGGTGGATTGTTTCACAAGTGAAACTGCTAGGTGACCCATTCCCTAGCAATGGTAGATTGTTTCACAAGTGAAACTGCTAGGTGACCCCCGGACGATAGGCTGTCTCGATAGGTACAACATATCAGTATTTTTTACTTGCTACTTGAGAGGTAGACTACTTATTTGTTTATATATCGTTTTTTTTATGGATTATTGACATAATCACTCATTTCAAATCAAGTTGTACTATCAATTCTTCAAGGATGGTACAAGCTCATTTAATTACTTCAAAATCATTGCTTAACTCTGTAAAAAAAATATATACTATTAACAGACAACTTTTTTTAAAAACAAAAATGACTTGATAAGGGGCGATATTTATTCTTAATCAAAACTTACCTAAATACTTAGCCGTTGCAGAGTGGATTAAACAAAATATTTATAATCATACCTTTAAAGCGGGAGAAAAGTTAATCAGTGAGAATCAATTGTGTGAAAAGTTCTCAATTAGTCGTCAAACTGCTCGCCAAGCCATTTCTGTTCTTGAAAAAGAAGGATTAATTCTTAAAAAACAAGGAAGCGGGACTTATGTTAGTCAGATTTTCTCTGAAGCTAAAACAATTTCTAAAAATATTGGATTGGTGACAACGAATCTAGATGATTATATTTTTCCTGCAATCATCTCTGGGGTGGAGAAAGTTTTATCGAGTAATGGTTATAATACGACGTTACGCTTAACAAGAAATAGGATTAATAATGAGCGAGAACAATTATTATCACTCTTAAAATCAGATATTGATGGTTTAATAGTTGAAGGTACAAAATCTGCTTTACCAAATCCAAATCTTGATATTTATCGTCAGTTTGCTGATCGTGGGATTCCAGTTGTTTTCATTAACAACTACTATTCGTCACTAAACTGTAATTTCGTTGTCGTCGATGACGAAAAAGGGGGCCGCTTAGCCACACGCTATTTAATTGAGCAGGGACACCAAAAGATTACTGGAATCTTCAAATATGATGACATACAAGGGAATCTTCGCTATAAAGGATTTTTAACTGAAATGTATGATCAAAACTTATCCGTGGATGAATCAACGATTATCTGGTATTCAACTGAAAATGCAGAACAACAATTCTCAATCGAAAATCTCCCTACTCTACTAAAAAAATTAGATCAATCAACGGCGATTGTTTGTTACAACGATCAAATTGCAATGAAGTTAATGCAATTGTTATCAAATAGCGAATTATCAGTTCCTGAGGATTTATCGCTTGTGAGCTTTGATAACTCGAGCTTAAGTCAAATCGGGACGATCTCTTTAACGAGTGTGACTCATCCAGGAAAAGAGCTTGGACGATTAGCAGCCGAATCTATTTTAATGATGATTGAAAATCCTGATTATGAGATTAAATATGTTTATGAACCGGAGCTAATTGTACGACAATCGGTAAAAAAACTATAAATGAAAAAGAACTCGTTTGAAGCGAGTTCTTTTTATTATTCTACTTTAATCAAAAGTCTTCTTTTATCTTAGGTAACTTAAAAAAGTGTAATCATTACCCACTCATTTAATACAAAGCAAAGGAGGACTTTCAACCTTTCAGTTAAAAGTACTAATCCCTTATCTCCTATCTCTAAAAAGAAAATTTAGCTTCTTTTCAAAGAGTGACTATACTTGATTTGTTTATCAATACAACTTATAAAAATAAAACACCAGTACAATATGGAAATTTGCCTCACTTCATTAATGAAATGTTTATCACACGCTATTAAAAAATAGCTGACAAACATCAGCTATTTCTCGATTATTTATGTTTTTTTTCAATAACTTTACTGAACTGTTCTAATCCAATAATAACTGCCCCTCCAATAATGAAGAAGATAATATTGAAGGTACTAAGTGACATTGGAGGTTGTGGAACTTCTAATGTCGTTGGTCCCATAAAAACAGCATATAATGATCCTATCATTAATCCTAAAATTAAATAAATCATTTGAGGGCGTGCTGTTTCTAAGAAATGACGAATAATTTTAATCGTTGATAAAATCCCGATAATAACTCCTAATCCAAATACAATTAAAATAGGTAAATACGAAAAATTAAACGTTAACACTTCTTTGATTGAACTAATAATCGTTGTATATAATCCGAAAATTAACAATAAAGTTGATCCTGAAATTCCTGGTAAAACCATAGCTGAGATGGCAATCATTCCAGCAATAAATACATATAAAATCAATCCAATATTTAACTGGCTTAACGAAACTTCAAACCCTGTGCCTCCCGCTACTGGATTAAAGACCGTAATGGCTACGACCACTAAAATCCCTGTAATGGTCCAAACAATATTTAGATATTTATTTTTAATTGTCTCTTTCTCCGCTTTAATAATTAATGGAATTGAAAAGATAATAAATCCAATGAAGACAGAGCTAATACTATAGATATGCTCTTCAAAGATTGAAGCTAAGAATAAAACGGATGTAATCATCCCAATAGCCCATCCAACTCCAATTTTTAACAAGAACTGTAATGCTTCAATTTTTTCCTCTTTGCTATTTTTTGAAACAAGTGTATTTAATGATCCAATAAATTTATCATAAAATCCTAAAATAAATGCAATCGTTCCTCCTGATACACCTGGCACACTATCTGCTAAGGCCATAAAAAAACCACGAATTAAATTAACAATAAACATGTTTTTCACCTTTACCTATTCTGATATTTTCATCCGTTATTTCTACTTTTAATATTATCCACTTTATGTATACATAAGATAATCTTTTCCAAAATTAATTCTAACATAATCTTTAAAAGACTTCAATCCAAGAACCATTGTTAAAACACTTACATCCTGAGACAAACTTTAAGATATTATTCACCTTTTAGGCACTGTCCCATAAGATAATAATGGATAATGTATTGTGAGCTTAAGGGAGGCATCTGAATGACAGCAACTATTAAAAGCTATTTTGCTTGTGCAAATAGTTCTCGTGGATTTTGTAATTATTTTGAGTCAAATCTTCAAGGGCTTGAACGTTTATATATTTTAAAAGGAGGACCTGGGACTGGAAAATCAACGTTGATGAAAAAAATCGGCGCTGACTTCTATGATTTAGGTTACGATATTGAGTTTATTTATTGTTCATCTGATGCAAGTTCATTAGATGGTGTTTTAATTCCTGCTTTAAAAGTTGGAATTGTTGATGGGACAGCGCCACATGTGATTGAGCCAACCGCTCCTGGTGCAATTGAGCAATATGTCAACTTAGGGATCGCGTGGGATAAAGAAAAACTTTCCCCTTATAAAGATGAAATTCTTTTATTAAAACATGAAATTAGTGCCTGTTATGAACGACTTTATTCAGAATATGCTCATGCATTAGAAATTCATGATGCATGGGAAAAAATTTATATTGATGAGATGGACTTTAACTTAGCTCCTCAATTTAGATACGTTATTTGCGAAACCTTATTAAAATATCCTTCAATTAACCGTACTCCAACTGTTAAACATCGATTCTTTGGTGCATCGACTCCTACTGGTTCTGTAGATCACATTGAAGACTTAACACATGATTTAAAACGTTATTTTATTAAAGGTCGTCCTGGAACAGGGAAATCAACACTTTTAAAAGAATTAGCTAAAAAAAGTGAAACATTAGGGTATGATACTGAAATTTATCACTGTTCATTCGACCCTGAATCATTAGATATGGTTTTAATCCCTCAACTAAACATCTGCTTCTTCGATTCAACCGCTCCTCATGAATACTTTCCAAGTCTTGAAACAGATGAAGTAATTGATACGTATGAAACGTTAATTACTCCAGGTACCGATGAAGCTAATGCCGATCGATTAGCTGAAATCGCCAGTTTATATAAAGCAACTATTAAAAAAGGAACAACTGCTTTAGGCGAAGCAAAAAAACTCCATGATGTATTAGAAGAAATTTATATTAAAGCCATGAACTTTCAAATCATTGAAGGGATTTATGAACAAATTAAATCTGAAATTTATGACTTAATCAAATAGAAAAAGAGGTGTATCAATTTGGATACACCTCTTCTGTATTGGCTGTGTTTTAAATAAATGTTGATGGTTAAAGTGATTAATATTAACTACACTCTTCTAAAACACAGCCTATGATTTAAATGGATTAGGTTTTTATTTAAATCGTTCTTAGTTTAACAGTGTAGGTAAAAATAGTTTGTTAAGGGTATTGATACTGGGGTAAATCATTGGTTTAGACAACCTTTAAACATTGAGTACCTATATGAACCATGATCCTATATTCAGGTGCTTATCATACCTCAATTTATCTTCCTCGTCACTCACTTTTACCAAACTTTTTACAAGATTATACATTTTTATTTTTCTTAGCGAATTATTTCAACCAGGTTGAATTGTTTATTTTCATATTCGTACTTACAAATGGCACAATTCGAAAAAGCACCATTCACCATCGCTTGTTTTGCTTCCTCTTCAGTTATCCAGTTTCTCATGAAATGAAAACAAGCTCCCGCATGTGAAACGGCTAAGACGATTTGATGATCGTCTTTTTCCATAATCCCAAGGCAAGTTTCTTTCATTCGTTGTTTCACTTCTTCTTGAGATTCTCCCCCATAAGGAACGAAAAAGTCTTTATATCCCTCTGGCGTTTTTGGATTTAAGTCTTCGCTTTCACCTTCAAAGGTTCCGAAATTCATTTCTTTTAATCCTTTTAGACGTTGATAAGTAATGGACTCACCAACGACTAATTCTAAGGTGTCAGATGCTCGTTCAGCTGTTGAACTGTAGAAATGGTCAAAGTTAATTCCCTTTAATCGCTCTCCCGCTTCTTTTGCTTGAATGATTCCTTGCTCTGTTAGAGGTGAATCACAAGCCCCCTGAATTTTTCGACGAACATTGAACAGTGTTTGCCCATGTCTCATTAAATAAAATGTTTTCTTCATGTTTATTCCCCGTTTTGTGCTTATTTTAACAGTTTTACACAACTTATGTAAAGCGTTTCTATTTTAGGATTTGATTGTAATAGGAGAAATAAAAAGTTTTATCTTTTTTAGGTTGTGTTTTAAATAAATGTTGAGGTTTAAAACCATTGATATTAACTACTATATATCTTGTAGTTATCGAACAATGATGTAAGTAAATTAGTATGTTTTAAAGAAATATCAACACGCTTCTAAAACAGAGCCTTTGTATTTAATTAGCGGCGCTTTGACTTATCGTTGCCTTTAGCTTCTTTTTTAACCAATAACGCCTCCATTTTAGTTTTAATTTGATGATAACTCACAGGATCAAATAATAAATCATTCCAAATTTTTACCTGATTATCACGCATTCCTGCAATGACCTGTTCATAATTTGGACGTACAACGACTGCAACGCCTTCTTTCTTTTTAATTTCTACTGTGACTACTTCTTTTTGTCTAGTTTCGAATTGTTTAACAGAACCATTGTTAGTATCTTTCCACATATTTCTCTCTCCCTTTGCTTATATAAATTAAAATACATCTGATGCGACTATCATTTTCATATTGGCAGAATGCCCTGCGTCACATTAAACTGTATGCTTAGATGGATGAAATATGCAAAAAAATTAAGCTATGCACTTAATTTTTTAGAGCACTTGAATCACCATACTCACTTATCCAAACCAATCGACATTTTCCTAGGAAATACTTATAAAAACGACCACCATTTTCGCATTTAAAAGAATACTTGTTTTTTCAGCCATTACATTCCCGACATTCATATTTAATCCTCTCCCTACAAGCAATATAGTTCTTCCTTAATCACGTGTTATGACATGGCGTTGATCTATCTTCTTAAGCGTCTCAAGAAAAGCAACGAATTTTTTACTCACGAATGTTAAGAAGTGTGAATACACGGTCATCTTTTTTTCATTTGTGTTATAATAAAACAAAAGATTAAAGAGTAATGGAGTAATAAGATGCAAATTATTATTAATGAGGTGCCAATTTATTTTGAGGTTCAATTTTCAAAACGTTCAAAAATAAACTTAGATGTCAGCCCAGAAGGATATCTGACATTAAAAGTTCCGACTAAAACAAGTGAAGATGAAATTATGACCTATATGAAATCTCAATCAAAGTTTTTATTAAATCTTCAAGAAAAATTAAACAATCGAAAATATATTTCAAATCAAAAATCATATGATAATGAAGAATTATTTTTATATTTAGGAAAAGGATTCCCACTTCATGAATTACTAGATGAAATTCCTGAAACAGAAGTCGAAATTCAATCCCAACTGAAGAAGTTATATACGAAAAAGACAAAACAATATGTAAAGAAACGTGTCACTTATTTCGAAAAAATCATTGGCGTGAAAGCTAAATCAATTACCGTCGTCGACTCCCCTCGTACATGGGGAACTTGTAATTCAAACAAAGATTTAACATTTAATTACAAACTTTCAATGGCGCCAACCAACGTCATTGATTACGTCGTGATTCATGAGCTGTGTCATATTCACCATATGAATCATGACCGTTCGTTCTGGCGTAAAGTCGGAATGTATGATCCTAATTATAAACAACACCAAGCTTACCTTGAAAAATTCGGTGGTGTTATGACCATCTAAACGAAAAAAGCACTTTAGAGGATTCTAAAGTGCTTTTTATCTATGACATAGCTATAAGCTATAAAAATCAAAATGGCGCGCCTGGCAGGAGTCGAACCCACAACCCTCTGATCCGAAGTCAGATGCTCTATCCAATTGAGCTACAAGCGCTAATTTAATATTTGCGACTATTTAAGTTTAACATAACTTTTTTCATTTTACAATATATTCCTTTTGATTTTTATCACTATTAAAAACTTAAGCTTATTCCATACCTAAATTCTAATAATCTTAATGAAAAAAATCGTCGAAATGACGATTTTTTATTTTTTCTTTAGTTGTGTGTTATAGACAATTTGACATCCTAGCTTTCTTGGAATGAAGCGATTGAAGAAGAGTAACACTCGGTTAGAAAGACCTGGAACAATTAAAGTCTGTCCTTTCATCAACTCTTGATACGCATACTCTGCGACTTCTTTTGCCGTTGGAACTTTTAATATTGACTTTGCTAATTTAATGTCTGCTTTTTGTTGAAACTCTGTATCAACTGGTCCTGGACAAAGCACACTCACTACAACCTTTGATTGTTTTGCTTCTAGTTCTTTTGCAATCGCTTCTGTTAACTGCAAGACATATCCCTTACTCGCATAATAGGTTGCCATTAATGGACCTGATTGAAACGCAGCAGTCGAGGCGACATTCAATAGATATCCTTCATCTTGACGGACAAAGTCTTTTAAAAACAGCTTACTTAAATAATGAACACTTTTAATATTTAAATCAATCATATTAAATTCATCTTCAATATCAAGATTTAAAAATTCACCATATAAGCCATAACCCGCATTATTAATTAATCCTACAACGTGATAACTTTGACAATTTTCATGCAACTGTTTTAAACTGCTAAGATCAGATAAATCAGCTGGCATTATGATGACCTCGCGTAGATAGTTAGATTCAATCTTTGCTTTTATTTGTTTAAGTCGATCTACTCGTCTAGCTACAATGATAAGATCATGTCCTTGTTGAGCTAAAACATCACACATTGCTTCTCCAATTCCTGATGAAGCACCCGTTACAATGAAATAAGACATAGTCGCCTCCTCCTTATAAAAGAAAAAGAAGAAAGCAAAACCATATTTTAAACAAATAGAGTTTTGCATTCTTCCTTCATGAGATTATTTTTTCTCACATGATTTTGCTAAAATTTCGATAGCTCCCTTAGCTGCCTGTTGTTCAGCCTCTTTCTTTGTTTTACCGATTCCACGACCTAATGTGATGCCATCTAATAAAACGATCGCCTCGAATGAACGATTATGGGCTGGACCTGTTTCAGAGACAATACGATATTCGATTGCCTTTTTAGAGTCAGCCTGTACAAGTTCTTGCAAGGTACTTTTATAATCAAAGACTTGTGTGACTTCACCTTTTTGATAAGCTTTATGGATAATCGTATGAACAAATGAATACACGGTATCCATTCCTAAATCAAGATACATCGCACCGATAAATGCTTCAAATGCATCCGCTAAGACAGTTGGACGTTCACGTCCACCTGAATTTTCTTCACCACGACCAAGCAACATTAGCTTTCCTAAATTTAAATTACGCGCGTAAGACTCTAGAGACGGCTCACAGACTAATTGGGCACGAATTTTAGTCATTTCCCCTTCAGATAACGCAGGTTTTAAATTAAATAAGTAATTCGATACCGTCAACTCTAAGACTGCATCTCCTAAATATTCAAGACGTTCATTATCCTCAATTTTTAGGTGACGATGTTCATTGACGTATGATGAATGTGTAAATGCTTGACAATAACGGTCAAGTTGTTTAAATGGGATCTTATTTTCTTTTAAAAACTCCGTTAATTGATCTAAATACGCCATGTGTTTTCACCTCCATTCAAAGACCAAATAATTATAACCCTTTTCCTGTTATTTCACAAGTGATTCAAGCTAAGACGACGTGTTTCGACGAAAATAGATGATATTTTCGCCGAAATCATTCACTCATTACTCTGCTTTTAATGCCTGACTAATTTTTGCTACGACATCTTTAGATACCGTTTCGCGTGCCTGACGAATCGCATTCATTAACGCAATTGAATCTGATGATCCATGTGCTTTAATAACTGGCGCTGAAACTCCTAATAAAATTCCACCACCAACTTCTGATGCATCCATACGCTTTTTAATACGGGCAAACGCTGGCTTTAATAATAAAGCTCCAATTTTACCTCGAGTGGATGACATTAATTCTTCTTTAATTAATGATAATAACGATTTAGACGTTCCCTCTACTGATTTTAAAGCGATGTTTCCAGAATAGCCATCTGCTACAATGATATCCACTTCACCTGCAATCATCGTTTTCCCTTCCATATTCCCAACAAAGTTGATCGTTGGATCCGCTGCGATTAAGGCGAATGCTTCTTTTTGTAAGTCAGTTCCTTTTCCATCTTCAGTTCCAATATTTAAAAGCGCAACTGTAGGATTTTCAATATTCATCACTTCACGTGCATAAATAGAAGCGATTTTAGCATTTTGATATAAATATTGAGGTTTGGCGTCACTTGTTGCTCCCGCATCACATAAAATAGTATATTTATTTTCTTTGATCGTTGGCATCACTGGTGCTAAAGCTGGACGCTCGACTTCTTTTAAACGTTTAACGACTAATGTTCCCGCTGCAATTAATGCTCCTGTTGCTCCAGCTGAAACGACAGCATCAATATCACCTGTTTTTGCATCTTTACACGCACGAACCATTGATGAATCTTTAAATTTACGAATAGCCATCGCAGGATCTTTAACGTCCATCGGAATGACTTGCTCACAATGAACGATTTTAATACGGTCATGTGGTTGTTTCATAAACTTTTGAATCTCTGATTCAATTCCATATAAGCTGATTTCAATATCATCAAATTTTTCAACAGCAGCATAGGCACCTAAGACAGTTTGTTCTGGCGCAAAATCGCCACCCATGGCATCTAATCCGATTTTAATCATGTATTTGTTCACCTATCTCTTCTATTTTATTTCACTAATTACCATTATAAACTATTTTATAACAGAAAGAATACTATTTTAATCAAATTGGTGCATTTCATTAGCAACAGTCTCCTGGATATAATCACGAAGTCCTAAGAATTCATTATTATGGTGGAACTCATCTGAACTCACAAGATGATAAGCATCTTGCATCGCAACTTCTAAAATTTTATAGTCTTCAACGAGATCTGCCATTTTAAAGACTGGTGCACCTGATTGTTTTTCACCAAAGAAATCCCCTGGTCCACGAAGTTTTAAATCCGCCTCTGCAATTTCAAATCCATCGGTTGTTCCTGTCATAATTTTTAAACGTTCTAAACTCTGCTCATTTTTAATATCACTCATGAGTAAACAATAAGCTTGCTGACTTCCACGCCCGACACGCCCTCTTAACTGATGAAGCTGTGAAAGTCCGAATCGGTGTGCATCATAAATCAGCATTAAGTTCGCATTTGGAACGTTTACCCCAACTTCAATCACCGTTGTCGAGATTAAAATTTGCGAACGATTCGCGACGAAATCTTCCATGACTGCATCTTTTTCAGCTTGTGATAAACGTCCGTGCATCAGTCCAACTTTTGCTTTCCCCTCAAAATGATGTTGCCATAAATGATACACTTCAACGGCATTTTGAACGTCCATCGCTTCTGATTCTTCAATGAGTGGCGTAATGACGTAAGCTTGTTGCCCTTGATCTAAAATCGTTTCTTGAATAAATCCAAGTGCACGATCCAGTTTAGAGCTATCAATCAAGAACGTTTCCACCGGTTTACGACCTTGTGGCAGTTGGTTAATAATCGAGACATCCATATCTCCAAATGCTGAAATCGCAAGCGTACGTGGAATAGGTGTTGCTGTCATCATTAAAACATCAACAAAGTCCCCTTTTTCACGCAACATTTTTCGTTGATTAACCCCAAAGCGATGCTGCTCATCCGTAATAACAAGTCCTAGTTGCTTAAAGATAACATCCTGTTGGATAATGGCGTGCGTTCCGATAATTAAATGAATCTCACCACTCGCTAGTTGCTCTAAAATTTCTCTTCGACGTTTCCCTTTAACCGAGCTACTTAAAAACTCAATTTTAAACGCCGGATAAGGCTTAAAGAGTTCTAAGAGTGATTTATAATGCTGTTGTCCTAAAATCTCTGTCGGCACCATTAACGCCGTCTGATACCCAGATAGCATGACCATTAATAAACTAATCGCCGCGACGACTGTTTTCCCTGATCCAACGTCCCCTTGTAATAAACGATTCATGCGACTTCCCGAACGCAAATCTTGTTTAATATCTTCTAATACCTTTTTCTGAGCATCCGTAAGCGTAAATGGCAGTCGATTCATAAATTCAATAACTTGGTGTTCATCAAAAATCTTCTCTGCTCCTTGGCGCTCACTTTTCGTTTGATAACGTAAATATTGAATTTTTAATTGAAATTTTAATAACTCTTCATATTTAACACGTCGCTGTACTTGTCGTACTTGCTCTTTATTTTCTGGAAAATGTGAAAACAATACCGCATCTTCATAAGAAATGAGACGATATTGCTGTCTCAATTGAAGCGGGAGGTCATCACGTAATTGCATCGCATACTGATCATAGGCCTCTTTTACAATCTTTTTGAACGTTTTAAGTGGAACTTCTTTTAGGGAATAGACCGGTTCAATCCCTCGTCCATCTGCTGTACCCATTTTTATATCAGTAGCAGTAATCACTTTACGTCCGAGATCCCATTTACCTGTCACGGTAATCAATGTATCTAGCTTTAATTGATTTTTTAAGAAAGTACGGTTAAAAACAACGACTTTCACAACCTCATGATTCACTAACACATTAAACGTCATACGTGCTTTCATTTTTCCATAGTATTGAACTTGGCAAGCTGTAATAACTTTCCCTTCAACTGTAATTTTTTCTTCATGCATGGCGCGATGAATGTCAATTAACTCAAAGTTTTCATAACGATAAGGAAAATACTCCAGTAAATCTTTCACACTTACAATTTTTAATTGATGTAATTTTTCAAGCAGCGAAGGACCTACCCCTTTTATTTTTTCAACAGGAATACTTGCTAGTGACATTTCATCACACCCTTTCAACTATTTTTTAAATGATTTGGTGAACAAGTGTTCTCTAATTGATATTTTAGCATAAACAGTTTAGGCATTCAAAGCATAAAAAAGATGTGAGGTGAAACCTCACATCTTTTGTAAATTATTCTACTGAGATAATGTATGAGTAAACAGGTTGTTGACCGTCGAAGATTGTAACTTCAACGTCATCGTATTTATTTTCGATGTATTCAGCTAATTCATCTGCTTCATCTTCATCGACACCCTCACCGTATAGGATTGTGACGATTTCACTATCTTCATCAATCATTTTATCCACTAAAGCACAAGCACTTTCGAAACGCTCTGGAACAGACACGATAATATCCTTATCTAAAATTCCGATAAAGTCGTTTTCTTTAATGTCTACACCATTCATTTGTGTATCACGAACTGCATATGTCACTTGTCCAGATTTCACTTCTGTAATGGCCTGATTCATCTCTTCTGTATTATCTTCTACTGATGCATGTTCATTAAACATCATTAAAGCCGTGTATCCTTGTGGGATTGTTTTTGATGGAACAACAACGACATTAACATCTTCCGTTACTTGAGCGGCTTGATTAGCTGCCATAATGATATTACTGTTGTTTGGTAAGATAATAATATTTTTAGCATTTAACTCATCAATAGCTTTTAAGAAGTCTTCTGTTGAAGGGTTCATTGTTTGTCCACCTTCAATCACATAATGGCATCCTTGCTCTTCAAATAAATGCTTAATTCCTTCTCCCGCTACCACTGAAATAATTCCATATTCAGCTTGTTCACGTTTCGCTGGTTCTGATTGTGGTGCATTTTGACCAATAATTTCATTATGTTGTTCCGTCATATTTTCAATTTTTAACTTCACGAATTCACCATGTTTTTGTGCTAAGTTTAACGCATCACCTGGTGTTAATGTATGAACATGTACTTTAACGATATCTTCATCTTGTACCACAACAATTGAGTTTCCTAATTTCTCTAAACGTCCACGGAAGACATCTTCTTTAAATGGTGTACGTTCTTCATCTAAACGGATGATAAACTCTGTACAATATCCAAATTCTACCTCATCACTCGATAAAGCTGTTTGTGCAGATTCTCCTGTTGCTTCTGTTTGAGCTTCTAAAACAATTGTTTCTCCTTTTAACGCTTTTAAGAATCCTTCAAAAATATAAAGTAATCCTTGTCCACCACTATCAACAACACCAACTTCTTTTAAAACTGGTAATAATTCTGGTGTACGATTTAATGAAATTTGCATTTCATTTACTACTAAATCATATAAATCAACAATTGTTTCAACTGTTTCATATTTTGCACCAGCTGCTTCAGCAGATTCACGAGCAACGGTTAAAATTGTTCCTTCAATAGGCTTCATAACAGCTTTGTATGCTGTTTTAACTCCACTTTCTAAGGCTTTAGCAATATCTTCAATATCCGCTTCGTCTTTCCCCTCAAGACCTGTTGCAAATCCTCTAAATAATTGTGATAAAATAACACCTGAGTTTCCACGTGCACCCATTAATAAACCACGTGATAAAACTTTTGCAACTTTTCCAATTGAAGCTTCTTCTAAAGAAACTAATTCTTTAGCTCCAGCCGTCATCGTCATACTCATATTCGTCCCTGTATCACCATCTGGAACAGGGAATACGTTAAGCTGGTCTACATATTTAGATCTGTTCGCTAAGTTGTTAGCTCCATTAATTACCATTTGTTTAAATACGATACCATTAATCTGTTTCAACGACATGAATAATACTCCTCCTAGCGATCTAACCCTTTAACTCCTTGTACAAACACATTAACTTCTTTAACATGTTCTCCGAAAGTTTTTTCGATCACATATTGAACTTTTTTCTGAATTTCAAAACATACTTCTGAAACTTTAATTCCGATTCCGACAATTACATATAAGTCTACAATCAGTTTATTATTTTCATCTGCGCGCAGTGTAACACCTTTACTATAGTTTTCTTTTCCTAAAACAACAGCTAAACCATCTTTAACTAAATTCTTTGAAGCCATCCCGACAACACCATAACATTCTGTTGTTGCATTTCCAATGACTGTTGAAAGGGCATCTCTTGAAATGTCAATTCGACCATATTCATTTTTAATTTGGACTGTCATATGTGACAAACCTCCCTCATCGCTATATTCTTACTTTCAATTTTACTATATATTATACACATTGACAAATATAAAATGTCATCTAGAAGGTGTAAAACCGCCTTAACATGACTATTCTCTGCATTTCTTTCAAAAAAACTTGCTAATCCACAAAAAGTATGATAAATTAATAGGAGTCTTAGATAAGAATGTGAAGTAAGGAGGTTTTTACTAATGGCTCGTGTTTGTACAGTAACTGGACGTCGTACTAAAACTGGAAACGCTCGTTCACACGCAATGAACGCTTCAAAACGTACTTGGAAGTCTAACGTTCAAAAAGTTAAAATCTTAGTTAACGGTAAACCTAAAAAAGTATACGTTTCTGCTCGCGCATTAAAATCAGGAAAAGTAGAACGCGTTTATTAATAACATAAAAAAGGTTATCTCTTCGGAGGTAACTTTTTTTATGTTATTAAATAATTTTTCATATCAATCTTTATTGACTCAAACATCAAACTTATACAAATGGCCGGCCACTTCATTAGGTGCAAAAACATACAACTTTAATTTGTTAAGCCTTTATCATTGCACAGCTTCTGCAATGAGATACCGGAATTACCAGCGAAAGATAGAGATAGCAAGCAAATATTTTCTCTTGTTGAGAAAGTAAACAATTAAACAAATTATTTACATTTTTACAACTTCTACTTCTTCTTAGTCCACATTTTGATTTTTTTCATGGGCCTATTCGTATATAGCTTTTGATGCATAACGATGAAGTTCCTCATTATCTTCTCATTTTAAGGATGATTACTTCATCTCTCTCTTCTCTCTTTAGTCAATCCAAATTCGAATTTTAGCATCTTTCGTATCAATCGTCATTAGATCTCCCATTACCTCTGAATCAATCAGTGCTAAAATTTCTTCAATATCTAGATTAACATTTTCACCGACTTTAGCATTTAATTGCTTTTGAACAATTCCCATTTTTAGAACGGCTTTAGCTAAATTTAATGGAAAATTAATTTGAACTGTTTCTTTTTCTCCCTCTTCCGTCGATAATATGTCTAATCTTAAGAATCGTCCTATCGGGTGTGA